>JAHEYM010000346.1:3271-4689 GCA_023251595.1 Bacteroidota bacterium | reverse complement strand
CTTCAGGCAATTGTACGCCCGGTAAAAGTGCAGTAATTTGTTGACGTGCATACGAATCGTCCACATCATCCTCAAACACCAGCGTGACAACGGATAAACCAAACATAGACTGAGATCTCAGATTGACTTTCCGTTGAACACTGTTCATCGTGATTTCTATCGGAATCGTCACGAAGCGTTCGATTTCCTGTGCGCTTCGTCCGGACCACCTGGTAATTATACGTATTTGTGTATTAGTAAAATCCGGAAATGCAACGATGGGTGTTTTTATAAAACAATATATTCCGGCAACTGCAAAAAGCCCTGTCATAAAAAATGTGAACATTTTATGACGGAGGGAGAATGATATGATATTTTTTACTAACTTATCCATATTCGTAGCTTTGCCTCTTTATTATTGTTTTCTCCGGTTGAAATAATTAAAGCTTTTTTAATGCAGTATATATAAATAATGCATTCCTTTCGATCACCAAATCATTTTCATGTAATGAATCACATTCAAAATAGTATTTATCATTTCCTGATTTTACAAGATTTACTGCGCTTAATTCAACATCGCAACGTTTCCTGAAATGTACTAAAAAACTTTTATTGTCGTCGAATACAACTGCTTTCATCGGAACAGCCAGCATCTTTAGCTGTTCGGGAAAAAGAATTGAAATATTGGCGAACATTCCGGGTTTTAATTTGTAATCTCTGTTGTCGAGACTGACTTTTAACGTCATGACATTTGTTTCCGGAGTAAGGATATTCGCTATATGTTCAATTTTCCCTGAATATATTTTATCGGGATAACCCAGTGTCGTGATCCTTGTTTCTGATCCTTCATTTATTCTTGATATATCCTTTTCGTATACATTTGCAACTGCCAAGACTTCCTTTAAATCTGAAATTGTAAATATTGCTCCATTATCATCAGGGCGTATTTCCATGCCGCTGTTAATTTTTTTTGTGATTATAAATCCACTGATCGGAGCGTTGATAAGATATGTTGAACCAACGGAGTCGCGATATTGCTCGGTGTTTCCATGTATTTTAAGAATTTCCGTTTGCCGGTTCAATTGAGCAAGGGCCTTTTGATATTCACTTTCTGCGGCCATGAGATCTTTTTCAGAACTGATTCCGTTTTGATGCAATTCAATTGCTACCTCTCTGGTTTTTTTGGCAATGGATAAATCTGATTCTGCCGCTTTGTAATCGTTGAAATAATTTGCCATCTCGGAGCTCCGCATGACTGCAAGTAGTTGACCTTTTTCCACATAATCACCGACAGATGCTTTTACATCAGTTACAGTTCCGCCAACCATCGGAAATATATTCACAACTTTATTCTCATTCACGGTGATCTTTCCTGCCAGCTTTAATTCACTAACAACCGGTTCCGATTTAATGGTATCGATTGTTATATTTTTCATGAG
>JAHEYM010000346.1:0-3261 GCA_023251595.1 Bacteroidota bacterium | reverse complement strand
TTTCATGAGTGAATCAGGGATACAAAAGGCGGATGAATCAGTCGATTTGCTAATTTCCTGATTTTCACATCCGGTCATTATCAGCACGATATTCGACATAAGAATTGCAATCCTGATTTTTGTTTTGCTTTTCATGGATGATTATTTTATAATGTCTGTTCCTGTTGCCTTATTTATATTTTCTGCTGCTTCTATTAAATCAACGTTTAATCGATTTCGTTCAATTGTAAGATTTTTAGTGGTCTCACAATAATCAATGAACTCAAGTAAACTGATGAGGTGATTTTTATATGCTTTAATCATTTCATCGGATAATTTATCATAGTCGGAGCTGAATTTATTCTCTTCACTATTGTATAATGTTTGCGCCTCTATAAGCTTTCTTTTCGCCATGTTGATTTCAGTTTTTATTTTTATTTCAACTAAAGATTCGTTCTCTTTACTTTCATCAATTTTGAAGGAAGCTATTTTAATATTTCCCTGATTTCTATTCCATAGAGGAAGATCTATTGACATAGAAATCGAATTATAGTTATTGACGTAACTACCCTGCCTGTCATAATTAGCTCCCACCGTAATGTCCGGTACTCTTAATGATTTTTGGAAAGCCAGATTTTTCTGATTCAGAACGACTGTTTCTCGCCCAACCAATAAATCAAATCTGTTCATCATTGCTGAATCCAATAACCTTCTGTAATCCGGAATGTAGGTAGTAATCTTTTTTAAGTAGGTAGTATCAGGTAGTGGAGTAACAATCCTTATTAAGGTGTCGCCGGTCAATATTTGAATATTGTTTTGATTTTCATCGATCTCTCTAATTAGATCTGCTCTCTCATTCGATAGTGAAAATAAAAGAGCTTTTAATCTCGTAATTTCCAGCAATGAGATATTCCCATTTTCATATTGTTTTGTATAGCCATTGACCAGCGTTTTTAATGATTGAATTTCCTGATCATATACTTTTATTGTTTCCTCTAGATAATTTAATTTGTAAAATGATGATCGCAATTCGTATCTGAGCGTCCTGATCAGATCATAAAATTGATATTTTGATATTTTGCTGTTACTTTCTGCAATTGAAAACTGTTTGTTTCGTTTCCCTCCTAACATGATTACCTGTTGAAGGGAAGCTGCTGATTCTCCTGTGTGGGTGAAATCAAACCACTTTTTAGTTTGTGGATTGAATGCACCCTGATCAATATTCAGAGTAGGATTCGGATATAAATTTGATTGGATGATAGCTGCGTCTGCTTCATCAACCTGATATCTTGCAGCCAAAAGCGAAAAGTTGTTTTTGAGAAATAGGGCTTCAATTTCGGCAAGAGTTAATCTTATCGTATCCGGTGAATTTAGAGTTTGTGATCGACTAAATTGTGTTCCTGCAATGAAAAATAAAATCAGTAGATAATATACTTCCCTTCTCATATTTGCCGTCCTTTGCTCTTCGCAAAAATAGGATCAGCATATTAGAAACTGATTAGAACAATATTAGAAGGTGATTAGAGAAAATAAATTTTGGCAATTCTTATTTTTTTGAAAATTTAACCGTCACTATTGTTCCTTTTCCAAGAATAGAGGTGAATAATAACTCTCCTTTATGCAATTTGATTATTTTCTCAACGAGCGCGAGACCAATGCCCGATCCTGCGAATGCATGCGCATTATCTGCACGATAAAATGTTTCTGTAATGTGACTTAATTCAGCTGGTTCTATTCCAATTCCCGTATCTGTAACCGTTATAATTATCTCATGTCTATTATACCTTAACGCGACTAATACTTTTTGATTATTTGAGAATTTAAATGCATTATCAAGTATGTTAAGTAATGCTGTTTCCATCAGGTTTTTGTCGCCAGAAATGGTTAAGGCATCAGGATTTTCCGGCATTTCAGGAAACATTATTTCGACTTCACTACCGGATCTTTTGACCTTCATTTCTGCTTTCAGGTCAATCATTAATTCATCCAACCTTATTTCTTCTTTATTGAGTAATGAGAAGTCAAGATTGCTTTGCGCCAGATTTAGCAACCCATTTGTGAGTCGGTGAAGTTTATCCGCTTCTTCCATAATTGACGCGAGTACAATTTTGTGTTCTTCTACTGTGCGCGCTTTGGTTAGGGTAACTTCTATATTTCCGATGATCGATGTAAGCGGTGTTCTTAGTTCGTGCGATGCATTTGCGACAAACTCTTTCTGCAGCTCGAAAGCATTTTCAAGACGTTTCAACATTTTGTTTATAGTGACGGATAATTCCGCAAGTTCATCTTTTTTATTGCCTTCGTTCAACCGTAAATGCAAATTTGTTTCAGATATTCTATTCGCTTGATGTGTGATGAGTGAAACAGGTTTCAACATTAATTTTGTAAAATACCTGCCGGCGAAAAATACAACGATTAGACTTGATAAGAAACCCGCGAGTAATACCTTTTTTAATTGATCCAGATTGCTTATTCCTGCTTCATCGATGGCTGATGCAATGATGACAAAATTCCCCTGATTATCTTCATAATATATTCCTAACATTTGTCTCGTCCCGCTCTCTTGACGGAATTCTCTTTTTTGACGGACCTCGTTAACAATCTTCGGATCAAAACTAAAGGCATCGGTACTGTCCACATACACTTTTTCGTTGTTCTCATTATATACCCGAATGATTTCACCTGGCAATGCGTGAAGATATTTTTTCTGAAATGCGTTTATAATTGTTGAACTTTGCTCGTCTGCTTCCAAAAAAACTGTGGCAGTAATAATAGCCCTGTCTTTCAGTTGATTATAAAAGTTGTTGATTGTTGAAGTACGTGACAGAAGATATATATATACATTTAACAAAACCAATATGATGGTAATGAGTAAAATAAAAATAAGGGTGAGCTTATTTTTAATTTTCATCTATTCGGTATAATTTTCTTTAAAAATATATCCCATTCCATATACGGTGTGTATCAATTTGGGTGAATAATTCTTGTCAATTTTATTCCGCAGGTAATTAACGTAAACATCAACCACATTTGTTCCGGTATCAAAAGATGCATCCCATACGTTTTCAGCAATATCCGCCCGCGAAACGACGATTCCATAATTTCGGATAAAATACTGTAAAAGATAAAATTCTCTGACCGTCAGCTTGATAATCTGACCATCTCTTCTCACTTGTTTGGTTCTGTAATCTACTTCAAGATTGGCAAGTATATAATTATTTTGTGTGTTTAAATCATTTTTCCTCCTGCCTAATGCTCGTATCCGTGCGAGTAATTCCTGAA
>JAHEYM010000028.1 GCA_023251595.1 Bacteroidota bacterium | reverse complement strand
GAAATCAGGAAAAGTACTGAGATCGTTTCCGAAAATCGCCACTGTGTTGGTAAACTGTGTGCCCGTGAGCTGCATCCCGTCGCCGGAATCTCCTGCAAAACGGATGATAACCGAATCGAGTGTTTCTGTCGTATTTGCCATCTTAATTATAGGAAGAAATATTTTTCGCAAAGGTACGGCTTCTCTATGTTGAAAAAAAACTAAACTGACGAAAATCATATTTCTGTTTCCTTTCTTATAAGTTGAGCAAAATCACCTATTTTTGTCACCTATTCTTCAACGATGAAATTCAAGCTTCTCCTTCCATCACTCTTTCTCTTTCTGTATTCTTCGCTCCATTCATTCGCGGGTGGATTTCAGATCAATACGCAGGGTAGCAAGGCATTAGGTATGGGTGGTGCATTTACGGGTGTGGCGAATGATGCCTCCTGTATTTATTTTAATCCGGGTGGAATGAGTGGATTAACCAATCGTCACGAACTATACACAGGTTTATCATTGATCATCCCAAATGTTTCTGTTCATACAGTCGCGGTCGACAATACTGATCAAACTTCGCCCGTGGCAACGCCGATACAGTTCTATTATATTTATAAACTGAACGAGAAACTCACTGTGGGGATGCTTGTGAATAATCAGTTTGGCGCTCGCTCAACTTATCCGGATAATTGGGAAGGACGATATATCGTGCAGGAACTTTCGCTTAAAACATTCATGTTTCAACCGTCGATCGGATATGCCTTCAAAGATTGGTTGCAGGTAGGAGCAGGGTTTGTTTATGCCACCGGCGATTTTGAACTGAGACAGGCGGCTCCCTTGCAAACGGCGACGACTTCTATGGGTGAAGCGCACCTCACAGGTAGCGGAAAAAGTACGGGATTCAATATCGGTGTTTTGTCTAAAGTGAAAAATTATTTTACCCTTGGAATTGATTATCGTTCGAGTCTCAAAGTTAATCTGAATAATGGGAAAGCAGAGTTCACAAATTTTCCTGCTGCAGTCCTCGACAGGTTTCCTGCTGAAACAAGTTTCACATCTTCAGTTACACTGCCCGCAGTACTTTGTGTGGGTATTAGTCGAAAATTTTATGATGAAAAATGGACAATCGCACTCGATTTTTGGAGAACTTACTGGAGCAGTTATGATACATTGCGATTTGATTTTGCAAATGAAAAAACACCGGATGTTAAAAGTGCAAGGAATTTCAAAGATGTGAACTTTATCGGTTTCGGCGCTTCTTATCAGTATAAGCCATCGACAATTTTCAGAGCCGGAACATTTTACGATTTTTCACCGATGCAGAATGGGTATATAAGTCCGGAGCTACCTGACAAAAACACCTGGGGTTTTTCTTTCGGTGTGGGAATTAAATTCGGTGAAAGAGTGACAGTCGATCTCTCTTATCTTCACTATACCGTTTCGATGATCGGTGCATCTCTTACGGAACAGAATTTCATCGCCGACTACAACAAAAGTATTGATGTAATTGATTTCGGTTTCAACTTTAAGTTCGGGAAAAACATGAAAGACTTGCCCATAGCGGCCCGCGGTCCTGACATCAAATAAATAGGATTGTTAACAAATTTTCTTTGCGCTTCGGTATGAACATATTACTTTTGAACGTTGAACCTTGCAAGCCCGAAGTCGTTGCATGCAACGTCTCTACATATCAAAAAACAAAAAATCGCCAAATGAAAATGAAATCTGCCCTCGCCCTAGTTCTAACCTGTTTATCACTTTCTTCCGTTCTTGCCTTGAATCCGCAGAAAGAATATAAAATGCGTCCCGAAAAATTCGGGATGAATTTTAAGGAAGAAAAAATTGCTACCAAAGATGGTGCTTCTCTGAACTCCTGGTATTTTGCAAATCCCAAACCTGTTCCTAATTATATAATTATTTCAGGAAGTGGCGATGGAAACATGGGCGATTATCTCGAACTTATTCAGCAGTTTGTTTCTGCCGGATATAATGTAATGGCTTATGATTACCGTGGGTATGGTTCAAGCAGCGATTTTAAAATTGATCCTGATGTATATATATACTCTCAGTTCTATACTGATCTCAACGCGGTGATGGATCATTTACGCAAAACATTCTCAATCACCAAGATGGATTTATGGGGGTTGAATATCGGAGCCGGAATTTCATTGGGAGTAGCTGCTAACAGAAGTGAAACAAGAAAAGTGATTGCAGATGGACCCTGGATCTCACTCGAGAAAATGAAACTGAAAATGAAACAGAAATATTCGAAGGATGTGATTATTCCTTTCAATTATGACAAAAATTATGAACCCGTATATGGTTTGGCGAAAAATCCGGTTCACCTTAAAGGGATTTTAGTAGTTATAACACCCAACGATGAACTGATCGGCCCACTGGATGTGAAAGGCATTAGCGGCGTTACAGATACCTATATTGTAAAAACAAGTATGTCGAACAAGGATAATTTCTCGACAGATAAAAACGCCTATTTCGAAAAAGTAAAAGCATTTTTGCGGAATTGACATTAACTATTTCTTAGCGCCTTAGCGCCTTTGCAGCCCATCTAAAAAATGCAAAGAGAGGAGAAAGAACAACTATGAAAACACGTTTATTAAAAATTGTCGTTTTCATTCTTCTTCTTTTCATCATTGTCAATAACATCATTTTTGTCCCTGCGAATATTCTGTCCTGGGATGTTTTTGGATATTATCTCTATCTTCCCGCAAAATTTATTTATCACGATCTTGGTTTGCGTAACCATGGCGATGCGATTCACTCGGTTATAGAAAAATACCACAGCACGGCTTCATTTTACCAGGCAGTACAGACCCCGGAGGGAAATTATGTCTTTAAATATTCGATGGGTTTATCTGTGTTGTACGCGCCATTTTTTTTCATCGGACATTTAATCGCGAAAATTTTCGGTTATCCTACTGACGGATTTTCTATTCCGTATCAATATTCAATTTTTGTGGGGGGAATTATTTATTCAATTCTCGGGATTTTGGTTTTGGTGAAGGTCTTGATTAGATTCTTTAGTGAAAAAATTACTGCCATTTTGTTGTGTATATTGGTTTTTTCAACTAATTACATAATTCATATTACGATGTATGGTCAGAATGCCATGTCACATAATTATTTATTTACTGCTTATGCTTTAATCCTTTGGTTCACAATCCGATGGCATGAAACGTATAAATGGAAATACATTGTTCTTCTTGGAATTGTTTGTGGTCTGAGTATTCTGAGCCGACCTTCGGAAATTGTTTGTTTAATCATTCCTTTGCTTTGGGGAGTACATAACAAAGAAACGTTTTTTGCTAAGTTCAAAATGTTACTACAATATAGATTCCAGATTCTTGTATTTCTCATTATATTGATTTTAATCGGCTCATTTCAGTTCATGTATTGGAAAGCCGAAACAGGAAAATATTTGTATAATTCGTATGGGGCGAACCCGGGTGAGGGGTTTGAATTTTTGAGCCCGCATATCTCTGATTTTCTGTTCAGTTTCCGTAAAGGATGGTTAATTTACACGCCAGTAATGATATTTGCGTTGGTTGGGTTATTCATTCTCCTCAAAAGAAACAAACTGATATTCTTCGTACTTTTTGTACATTTTATTTTCACGCTCTATATTCTTTCGAGCTGGTCTTGCTGGTGGTATGCAACCAGTTTTGGACAGAGGGTGATGATACCTTATTATCCTTTATTGGCGGTGACATTAGGTTATTTTATAGTTTGGTTGAACGAAAGAAAAAAACTTTTTATAATAATTGGTTATTCATTTTTTGCAATATTCCTGTTATTAAATATATTCCAAAGTACACAATCGTATTATGGTATTATTAGTCTTGACAGAATGACGAAAGATTACTATTTCAGAATATTTGGAAAAATGCACGCATCAGATGAGGATAAGAAATTGTTACTTGTGGGTCGATCTTTTGATGGTGTTGAAATCTTCAATAATGAATCAGAGTATAATTCAAGAGTAATTAAAAAAATGGATTTCGAAAATTCTGAAAAGAGAGATTCGACAGTTGCGTATTCTGGAAAATATTCCTTTAGATTGGATAGTCCGGATGTCAATTCACCTTCGATTGAATATCCATATTACAAGTTGACCAACAAAGATCATGCATGGATAAGGATTACAGCGTATGTTTTTCCGACCTGTGATGTCATCGACAATCCATTTTCGCTGGTTGTTCATTTTAATCATAAAGAATTTCCTTACAAATACACAACGTATGGATCTGATAAAATGAAATTGGAACTCAACAAATGGAACAGAATAACTTTCGATTATTTGACACCTGAAGTAAGATCTAAAGAAGATAAATTAAAGGTTCATTTTTTTCTAAGTGGTAAGGAAGATATTTTTGTAGATGATATACAAATTGAAGTATTTGAGAAGAAATGAAAGTTTTTTCATATTATAGAGGGTTGAGATTGTGTTTTGCAATGCAATTCTTTTATTCTATTTCCGCTTGTATATATCTAATTTAATATTATCAATATCGAAAGAGCTTTTTCCTCTTTTCCAGAGATAACATTTTAAATGGTCTTCCGAACTACGGATTTCTGGAGTTAGAAATGACAATTCAATTTTTCTCCAATGATCAGGTATAGAATCCGGTTTTATTTCTGGAGCATAATAGCCATACGCTCCGTTTTTTCTTTCCATAGTCATCGTTAAACATGGGGCTGAGCCTTCAAAATCAGCCGGGAATCGTATATTCAAGCTGATCGTAATCCAGAGATGATCTTTTTGCGTTAATTCATTATACGGGGACTCAAATATTGGGTAATATTCCTGCTCAGGCGTCAATCGGTAAAAATAGTTATTAATTTCAGCTTGATTTCCCTTGTTGTCCTTGTCTTCGAAATCTGAAGTTAATAAAGAAGTTTTTTGGTACTTTACTTTTTCTGAAAATTCCATTTTACCCGTAAAGTCCCTGTCCACCATCAGCAATTCACGATCTGCCGGTGTGACGCTCTTTTTCAGGAAAGTGGCCCAGTAATATTCTTTAGTGGTACGATACGGATCGAGGATGTAGTTTTTGTATTGCCACCATTGAAACTGGTTAAGAAATACAAAAAAAGCGACTACTGCACCTATCATAACTTTAAATATTAAAATATTTTTCTTAATGTGTTGAAAAAAATAGCCCATACATATTGTTAAAACCGGGTATGTGGCTATCAGTGGGCGTTCTGAAAATGCAGCACCATACCACCATTCACTCCAACTGGAGACAATATAAAAGCAGAATAAAAAATAGATAGTGGACGAATAAAAAATAGGTTTATTTTTCTTATAAAGAAAATAAAAACCTATTAATGCGATTATCATCAGTGGTGTATAGAGAAGCCATCCCTTTCTATAACTAAATAAAACATTGAGGATATGGGGAGAAGTAAAATCAAGTCCGACTCCCGGATTTTTATAACTATCGTAAATAAAACTCCCCGTCTTCTTATACCAGTAAAGCATCTGAGGTAGAGCAATCAAAAAACATATTCCTATCGTGCAAATAAGTGCTTTTTTATCTGATAGAATCGCATATAGTTTTTGTTTAAACTTTTCTGCCGAAGTAACGTTCCAGAGTAAAGGTATGAGTAAAACAAAAACTTCTGTTGGCTTAACCAACGCAGCCAATGTAATGCATATTCCCATTGCAATAAGATGCTGGCCTTTAAAATTTTCATGCCATTTAATAGTATTCCAGAGAACTATAGTCGTGAGCATAAAAATCACATTTACCGTCGACAGATTGTCGATGGTGAGATGATTGATGTAATTTGTACCGAAAACGGTCAGTATCATCAGCAAGGACGATAATCTTTCGGAGAAAAACCGCAACAATATTTTCCTTAAAAAGATTAATCCTATAATTGAATAAATGATTCCTCCGATCACCAGAAAATATTGATAGGGCTGGCTAAACCCATCTACTGGAAATCCGGAAATTTTAGCAAACGCACTTCCAGCAAAAAAGAATGGAGCATAAAATAAAGACATACCCATTAAAAAGAAATACATGGGCTCGCCTCTTTGATTTTGGGAAACCATATAAAGTGTCCCAGCAAGCTTCTTTTCTTCATTTGTTTTTTCTAACCAACGAATATCATGCAACATCGGGTCATGCTGAATAAACGTAGCCGGCAGGTATAAATAATATCCTAAAATATCCCAGGAAATTTCATTTTCACGGACTACATTAATGCGGTAGATAGAAAGAATACTGCAAATTACAATTAAAGTTGTGATCGATGATTTTTTTAATATTTTCATATTTCTGATTATAAAAGGTTCGACAATATTTGATATTTATTTTTTATTCATATTCATTTCTACTGTCCAGATAGCATCTAATAGCATCATAGAATCTAGCGAAATGCCTCGTTCAAGAGCTTTTTGTTGGATTAATTCGTGCCATTTTTTATCATTTCTGATATTCGTAATAGTTTCACTTACCTTTAGATTGAAAGCCGCATTATGAATTATCGGAACTCCCACGAATTTGTCAGATGCTTTGTCAATAAACTCCCAACCGAAATTTCTTAAATTTGCTTCTGTGGCCATAATGATTATTATGTCATGTTTCTCAATTTCTGATTTCAAATCTATTTGGTCACTTGTCAGAGATTTCTCAAAACTTTCAGGATATATTTGTCTTCCACAAAACCAGAAATGACACTTCGAAAAAAGCGTTGTGATTCCCCTTCCATAAATCTGCCAAAAAAAACTGTCCGCAATCACCAAAGCAGAAGGTTTTGTTTTGAGAGAATCTGATTCAAATAATAATTTTGGATACGCCATTTTCTGTTGCTTGAGCTTGAAGAGTAAATTCATACCTTCTTCAATGTCATTATCAGATTCTCTTGAGTCAGCGATCTCAATGTCATTCCAATAAAGGTGAGGCATACTTATTCCACGTAGATTTTCAATGTATCTGATTATAGAATCTGCAGCAATAGCTGAGCCGTAGTCGCTCCAATGAATACCGTGTTGCGGAAATAACGGATATTTTGATTTAGCTTTGTTTTCCACAAAATACTTGTTGAAATCAATGCAGTTCAAACTGTAGGTATGCGTTAATTCCGCATAGTATTGATAATTTGATTTTCGAGGTGTTGATTTCAACTCATCTGGAAAATATTCCGGGAAAAAAGTTCCTTTTCCCGGAGCCAATATAATAATCAAGTTTTTGTTCAGCTTTGCTAATGTATCCTGAATAAATTTTAATTTCACTATTTTGGAAATGATGCTGTCTTCACCATTAAAATCGCGACCATAATATGCATTTATATAATTTTGTTCGTATAAATAGTTCTTTTTACCAATGATCACTCCGTTGGCTTTTGCTTTATTAAATAATGTAAAAGCAATCTGGTTGTTTAATCTGACAAATATGTTTCTAAAACCGAAGGATTCATTCAAGTAGACTTCCTTCTGTTTTTGATAATCCCCCGAAAGCCAACTTTTGACGGTGAAATGCGAATTGTTTTCAGACGTTATTGCCCCTTTCAGCGGAAGAACTTTTATGAGTGTGAACTTGGTTTGAATAACCGGAATTACCAATATCAGCAAAACAATTGCAAACAAAAACTGTTTAAATATCTGAAATATGTTTTTCATCATTAAAATCTGAAATAAATAAAGGGATTGAATCCGGAAGCTGTAATAGAACTTATCGAAACAATAAGGAGTGCGACGGAGATAACCAGGACTGCAAGATGACGCTTACTGTCGTATAAGTTGAAATAGACTGCGTCTTGTATTTTTTGTCCGATTTTGATGCTGGTAAAAAAAGAAAAAAATAATGCGAGAGTTATAATAGTATAAAATTGAATGTCGTAGTGTAAAGTGCCTGTAAAATCGAATGAAAACATTCTGCGTAGGTAGGTGAACGCATCCGATAATTTATCAACTCTAAAGAAAACCCACCCGATTACAACGATAATAAATGTAATCAGGATGCTCATAATCCTGCCGAGCTTAGCGTAAACCTTAATCAGAAATAGCCGATCGAGTATAATAAAGAGACCATGATAAGCCCCCCAGACAACAAAACTCCAGGAAGCTCCGTGCCATAAACCTGAGGCCAGGAAAACGAGACTGAGATTTAAATATAGACGACGGTTGTTTAGAACCCTGTTGCCACCTAATGGGATATATAAATAATTCCGCATCCAGCTTCCTAAAGAGATATGCCACCTCCTCCAGAAATCTGTTATTCCTATCGAGGTGTAAGGATTATTGAAGTTTTCAGGAAACTTAAATCCGATCATTTTTCCTAATCCGATCGCCATGTCCGAATATCCCGAAAAATCGAAGTAGATTTGAAAAGTATAGCACAGAATTCCAACCCATGCCGTTCCGGTTCCCAGGTCTGCATAATTCATTTTAAATATCAAATCCGCCTGTTGTCCCATAAAGTTCGCAATGAGAACTTTTTTGGCCAACCCGATACAAAACCTATAAAATCCCGTAAGTTTATTATCAATTGTTTCATTCCGGGTTCGATCAGTTATCTGATCCGCGAGTTGGTGATATCTGATAATTGGGCCCGCAATCAGTTTTGGAAAAAGAATTATATATAGTTGGTAATCCCAGAAATTCTTTAGTGGTTTGTGGAGTCCCTTATATAAATCTACGACATAGGTAATGGTTTCAAAAATGAAAAAGGATATACCGATTGGCATGATCACTCTGGTGAAATAAATATGTTTATGACTTATCGAGTCTAACAAACTATTCACGTTTTCAATAAAAAAATTGGAGTATTTGAAATAAAATAAAAGTCCGAGATTCATAGAAACAGACAATACCAATAGAAGTCGTTTCTTATAAATATTTTTCGAATCGGACATCCAGTGCACAATATGAAAATCTATAAAAGTTGTACCGAGAACAGCAAAAATAAATTTGGGTGCGCCCCAACTGTAGAATATAATGCTGAAAAACAGGATGACGATGTTTTTGTACTTTATGTCAGCAAAATAATACGCGAGTAAAAATACCGGCAGGAAGTATAATAGAAAAACAATGCTGCTAAAAACCATTTTAAAAGGATCAATATAAAGAAAGGGAAAAAGTTTCGTTAATACCGATTGTGTCTGAAGTCGCTTCAATTCTGTCATTATTCCTGTGGTTTACAGAAACATATTTATTATTATAAGCCCGTGCAGCAAATTTCCCATGACCAAGGTATTCAATTGAAAATTGATCGCATCCAGTAAACATTTCTGTATCTGCGAGCAGTAGTTCGGTAGAATCAGATGCAACCCGGACATTAGAATGATTATCGGATGAAACTTTATATTTCCCTTCAGTAGTTTTAAAGATTCTGAATTTTTCCCAATCAAATGCTTTTGTTCTGTTCGCAATAAGAGCTCCACCCAAATCACGATCTGCTGAAACAAATAGCCCGTTTGACGCTTTTATACAAAAACGATTTCTTACACGCTTCAAAATACACGTATAATTTGCCTGATATATTACTTCCCAATCGGGAGAGTGATAAACTGAATTGACCGCATCATCGTAATCTACACGATTTCTGGGGTAAGTGGTTTCACGATCCAATAATGCGATATAATCGGCGTCATACACATCAGGAAATTGGTATATGTATGGCCGACCGCTGAGATGGGGAACCAATTGGGTCTGCGCACATACAATGGCGTCGGGAGGAATAAGTTTCAACGCATCATGCACTTTATATACCGTGAAATCTGTATGATAATGGATGTCGTCATAGAACATTACATTTTGTGGCGAATGATAAAGCGCTGTTCTATGTTCTAATTTACTGAATGTAGCAAACCCGGTCAACAATGTAAGGTTTGTTGAAATGACTAACATCCTTTCCTGTGTTTTAATTTTCATTAAAAGTGTAAAAAGTGCAATGGTGAGGATCGGAACAAACTCTATGGAGTATTGCGCATTAATTCCCCATTTCGCATCACTGTTTGAAAATAGTTTTTGTCCGTAAATCGGGATTAACATAACCAAATATTGTGGACGGAAGAGAAGCGCGTAGCCTCCTGAAAATAATACCATCAGATGCATTTCTTTTTTGATTCCGTCGTATCCACTGTAATTTACTGTATGCGTGAATAAAAGTTTTATGACATAGAGTGGTCGTGTGAATATAGTTGTTACTATCGCCCCGAAATTTGAACCTAGGTCAGGATATGGATAATGATCGTTATTTGCATTAAAATAATCACCGCTCAAAGCCGGCATTAAATATTCCATGATGAATGTGAAGTAGGCAGCAGAAATAAAAAGAAAAATAAAAGCAGCCTTCATTTTCGATTTGTCTTTCCGGTTCAGAAATATAAGTCCGAGGAAAATAAATACCGCCCAGAGAGACATATTTTCTTTTGAAAAAATCAGCAGAATGAAAAACAGCGCTGTTAGTCGATAGTTCCTTTTATCAAAATAATGCAGCAACCATGGCACAAACATCGCCCCAACTACGTTGCTGTGATAATCATACGCAAGAGCAGAATAAATCCCCCAGATACAAAAAAAATGAATCATCGCAAGTTCAGGCAAGAATTTCTTATCTGTTCTTTCCTTGAAATAAATATAAACACCGTACCCACCAAATAATATTGCCGCAATTTGAATTATTAGGAGTGTATATGTTCCGAATAGCCAATACAAGGGACTTAGCAACGGAATCAATAAATCGCAATGATCCGCTAATGGGTTGTGCGGATAAAAACCATGAACAATTGAATAATGACTCATCCTGAAGTGGGAATAATCATACATCAGATTTGAGTATAATCCTAAATCAAGCGCGTAAGTGCGGAATTTATAATGATTGACAATTGAGATTAAACAATAGATCAGAGCAAAGAAAAAGAGTATCGATAGAACTAATTTCTTCTGTTTCAGTTCTTCGAACTTCATCGCGAGAAAATATTATATTTTAAAATACAAAAAATTGCTCTGAACCCGTCTTTCCAATTAATTTTTTTTCCCTCTTCGTAAGTCCTCCCATAATAGGAAATTCCTACTTCGTAAATACGAATACCTTTTATTCTTGCAATTTTTGCAGTAACCTCCGGCTCAAATCCAAAACGATTTTCTTTGAGTTCAATCGATTGAATCAATTCCCTGCTGAACATCTTGTAGCAAGTCTCCATATCCGTTAGATTCAGATTGGTAAACATATTTGAGAGATTCGTTAAAAAATTATTTCCAATCGAGTGCCAGTAAAATAATATCCGATGCGGATTGCCACCTAAAAAACGCGAACCAAAGACCACATCTGCAAAACCATCAAGGATCGGTTTGAGAAGCAGATTGTATTCGCGTGGATCATACTCAAGATCTGCATCCTGAATAATTACAAGCTCACCGGTTGCTTGTTTAATTCCTGTGTGAATGGCTGCACCTTTTCCTTTATTTATTTCATGAGAAATTACTATAATTTTTTCTTCGGGATGCTGTGCAGCGTATTTATTTAAAACCGATAGAGTGTCATCTTTCGAACAATCATTTACAATGATTATTTCTTTACCAATTCCTGCCAAAAGATGAACTGCACGAACTTTGTCGAGAATAAGATGAATTGTCCTCTCTTCATTATAAGCTGGAACAACAATAGAGAGGGTCTCAATTTTCATTTGAAATGTTTGTTTCGTTTACTACATAAAGCGGTCTCTTCCTGATATTAGAACTCATCCTGCTAATATATTCTCCGATAATTCCAATCCCAATTAATTGAATTCCACCTATAAATAAAACAGCCAGCATCAATGAAGCCCAACCAGGCTGATATCCAGGTAAAAAGAATTTCGCGCAAAGTGAATAAATAATCATCAAAAAAGAAATCGCGGAAACAATAAATCCGGTAATCGTAGCAAAACGCAAGGGAAGATTTGAGAAGGAAGTAATTCCGTCTAATGCAAATCTGATCATTTTTAAATATGAATATCCTGTCGATCCCGCCACTCTTTCATCACGATCATAATCCATGTAAGTTTGGCGGAAGCCCATCCACGCTATTTGTCCTCGTAAAAACTTTTGTTGTTCCGGCATCTTCCGTAATATATCGGCTACCTTTTTATCAATAATTCTGAAATCACCTGTATCCAACGGAATATCAATCGAAGTGATTTTTGCGAGAATCCTGTAAAACACCTTTGCAGTCCATAATTTAAAAAAACCTTCTCCTTTACGATGCTTACGTCGCGCATAGACAACCTCATATCCCTCCTGCATTTTATGATATAGCGTAGGGATTAATTCCGGCGGATCCTGAAGATCACCATCGATCAATACAATCTGATTACCTTTCGCTAACTCAATTCCGGCACAAATCGAAATCTGATGTCCGAAATTTCGACTCAGATCAATATATTTTATAGAATTATTTTCTAAGGAGAATTGTTTGATCAGTTTTAACGAATGATCCCTGCTTCCATCATTCACAAAAATAAATTCGTACTCAATTCCCAAAGAACACACGGATTTCCTCAAGCGCTCAACTAACGCCGGAATGTTTTTCTCTTCATTAAAGATGGGGATTACAATTGAAATCAATGTTTTGATATTGGTTATATAAGTCGTTGCGTGCAACGTCTCTACAATTGTTAATTGCTAATTACTCATTTCCGGAATTTCTCCCTCAACTATTAATTTGCCTTTTGTTGCAGCCTTTATTTGTTCCACACTCACACCCGGAGCTCTTTCGAGCAACTTGAAGCCACCGGCAGGTAAGACATCAAGGACTGCCAATTCGGTCACAATCCTTTTTACGCAGCGAACACCTGTTAACGGTAATGTACACTTAGATAATAATTTCGATTCACCGGCTTTATTTACATGTTGCATGGCAACAATTATATTTTTAGCGGATGCAACAAGATCCATCGCTCCTCCCATCCCTTTTACCAATTTTCCAGGAATTTTCCAATTCGCAATATCACCATTCTCACTTACTTCCATAGCACCCAAAACGGTCAAGTCAATATGTTCTCCCCTGATCATGGCAAAACTTGTAGCTGAATCAAAAAATGATGCTCCATCGATAGCCGTAACAGTTTGTTTCCCGGCATTTATGACATCAGCGTCTACCTCCTCGTCATATGGAAATGGTCCCATTCCCAATAATCCGTTCTCCGATTGTAATACTACTGATATTCCTTCAGGAATATAATTCGCAACCAGTGTCGGGATACCAATACCGAGATTCACGTAATATCCGTCTTTTAATTCTTTTGCAATCCTTTTTGCAATTCCGTTTTTATCTAACATAATATTATTAATTCAAATTATTTCTTTCCTCCGCCCTCCAGAAAAGCCGGAGGCCATGAATTCCATTCACTCTTTCACTTTTTCACTACCTTTTCGTCACCGTTCTTTGTTCAATCCGTTTCTCATAATTCTTTCCCTGAAAAATCCTCTGAATAAATATTCCGGGTGTATCAATATTTTCGGGATCCAATGCTCCGGCAGGAACTAATTCTTCAACTTCAGCAATGGTGATCTTACCTGCCATCGCCATCATCGGATTAAAATTCTGAGCTGTTCCATGATAAATTAAATTACCCATGGTATCCCCTTTCGCTGCTTTCACAATCGCGAAATCTGCTTTCAACCAATTTTCAAGCAAATACATTTTGCCATAATATTCTCGGGTTTCTTTTCCTTTCGCCACTTCCGTTCCATAACCTGCTGGTGTGTAAAACGCGGGAATACCTGCACCGGCAGCACGTAATCGCTCCGATAACGTGCCCTGTGGAATAAGATCGACTTCCAATTCACCAC
Source organism: Bacteroidota bacterium (assembly GCA_023251595.1). Taxonomy (GTDB): domain Bacteria; phylum Bacteroidota; class Bacteroidia; order AKYH767-A; family JABDAW01; genus JAHEYM01. The sequence continues at coordinate 2,808 of JAHEYM010000028.1, read as the reverse complement.
TTAATAATTGTCTTTCAAATTCTTCATTTTCACCCACGTACGATGAAATCATTTTTTTTATCTGGTGTTTCGCCAATAACATCCCAAGACCAAATCCATCGACACCTGCGTTGTTGGAAATACACGTCAATCCTGTCACTCCTTTCCTTACCAATGCCGCGATACAATTTTCCGGTATTCCGCAAAGCCCGAATCCACCAAGCATTATAGTCATATTATCTACGATTCCACTAATTGCCTCATCGGCATCCTTCACAACTTTATTTATCATTTGTAAATACTTTTATTAAATTAATTTCCTAAATCATTATTTATCGATCCGCCGGGATGTGCACTTTCGTATTTAAAACAATTTGTTTCCACTCCTAATTTGCCCGACGGTTTTTCAAAATCTGCCTGCGAATAATGCAGAGTTTTATCTCCATATACTTTTTGCATATATAAAGCCCAAATAGGTAATGCCATATAAGCGCCTTGTCCTTTATCTATATATCTGAAATGCACTGCCCGATCTTCAGCACCAACCCAACAACCCGAAACAAGCTCCGGCGTGATGCCCATAAACCATCCGTCCGAATGTTTTTGAGTTGTACCCGTTTTCCCTGCGATCGGATTGGTTAAATTAAATTTACTCCGTATCCATGTGCTTGTTCCGTAATCTACAACACCTTTCATTAAATCCAACATCAGGTAAGCTGTTTCGGGACTGATTGCATCTCTTCGCTTCGAGAAAAATTCTCCTATTATCGTTCCGTTTTTATCTTCAATCCGCGTAATATATTGGGGTTCTGTCCAGGTGCCCTGATTTGCAAATGTTCCATAAGCACCTACCATTTCATACACTGATAGATCGGGTGTGCCAAGACAAATAGAAGGAACTGTATCTATCTGACTTGTTATTCCAAGTGTTCTCGCCATATTGATAACCGCTCTCGGTCCGAATTGTTTCATAAGAAAAGCAGAAACGCAATTTACGGAATTAGCAAGCGCCGCTTTTAAGGTCAACATTCCTCCATACTGTCCATCCGAATTTTCGGGCGACCAACTATGTCCAAATTCATCTACAAATGTTACCCGACTATTCGGAACTTTATAACAAGGTGAATATCCTTCCTGCATTGCCAATGCATATATAAATGGTTTAAAAGTTGAACCCACCTGACGATGTCCTTCTTTTACGTGATCGTATTTAAAATATTTATAATTAATTCCACCGACCCAGGCACGAACAAAACCGGTCTTCGGTTCCATCGACATAAAGCCACTTTGCAAAAAATATTTATAATATTTTATAGAATCCATTGGCGACATAATAGTATCTTTCTCTCCCGACCAGGAAAAAATAGTCATCGGAACTTTCGTATCAAAGACTTTTTTAATCGAATCTTCCGGTGCTTTCATTGCCCGGAGTTCGAGATATCGTTCCGAACGTTTCATACCGCTTATCAAGATCTCCGTATTTTGACCCCAGGGCTCCTGTCCTTTCCAATGTTCATAAAACTCTGCCTGCAATCCGATTTCTTTTTTTGCGGGTGAACCTTTGAGTTGCTCTACCACTGCTTCTTCGGCATAGCGTTGCATCTTAGAATTAATGGTCGTATATATTTTTAATCCGTCGCGATATAAATTATATGGGGTGCCATCTGCTTTTCGATGTTCGCGACACCATTTCATCATGTCATTCCGCAGATATTCACGAAAATATCCCGCGAGTCCGGCATTCTGATCTTCAACATTATATTTCAAACTTTTTTCAATCGGAATTTTTTTCAGAGAATCGTAATCATGTTTTGTCAAATAATTATATTTATTCATTTGTTGAAGAACCACATTCCGACGTTCGAATGCATTTTTCGGGTTTTTCACGGGACTATATAGCGAAGGCGCTTTCAACATTCCTACCAACATGGCCGCTTCCTCAACTTTTAGTGAATCAGTGGTTCTATTAAAAAATATTTTTGCGGCGGATTTAATTCCATACGCATTACTTCCAAATTCTACGGTATTAAGATACATCGCAAGAATTTCTTCCTTCGTATAGTTTTTTTCCAATTGAACCGCGATAATCCATTCCATGATTTTACGATTAATCATGTGAAGTTTGGACATTTTTTCACCCCTTGGGAAAAGATTTTTCGCCAATTGCTGCGTGATGGTACTTCCGCCGCCTGCACCTTGATTTCCACCCAAAATGGTCTTAAAAAGCACTCTTACCAGTCCGGTAAAATCGACACCTGAATGTTCCTCAAAACGTACGTCCTCAGTGGCTTTAAGCGCATTTACCAGTGTGGGTGAAAGTTCTTTAAATCTGGAATTCGACCGGTTTTGAAAGTAATACTTTCCCAAAAGCACCTGATCGGAAGAATAAACTTCGGATGCGAGATTGCTTTTGGGGTTTTCCAATTCTTCAAAAGAAGGGAGTTTGCCAAAATATCCACTCCCGATAGCTCTGATGTATAGAAAAATGACCAATATCGGAACCAGCAGGACCGACCAGAAAATGATCAGAAATCGCTTCTTAAATTTGCGTGAAAGTACTACCCTGTCTGAATTTTCCTTCTTTTCAACAGGTTCTGGATTTTCAGGAATTTGGGGGATCTCTTCGGGATTTTCCATGGTGGGTTTAAATCAGTTCAAAATTAGTAATTTTCGGGCTCATGACACAGTTACGGCTGTAACTTTTACACATACGTAACCGTCTCACATACACGCGGGCTGTTTAGAATGACCAATAACGAGTTTAACCATTGTGTCGATATGTATGCCGACGGATTGTATCGTTTTCTTCTCAAAAACATTAAGGACGAG
>JAHEYM010000345.1 GCA_023251595.1 Bacteroidota bacterium | reverse complement strand
TGGCGAATTTCAAAGTACATACTTTCGGCTGAGGAGAAAGTAGTGTAAGCCGCTGAATTAGTGTTAATCCAAATCTCTTTTTCACTAGTGTACACTTGCTTATCGTTATCGGGATCACCCGAGTCAGTCAGTACCGGAAAATCGCAGGTAATAGATGTTGTGCTGAGAATATTTCCAGCTCCATCTAATTTGACCAACTGGCAAGCTGCCGGTAAATTCGAAGGTGATGAACTCGTAGCGTTAGGGGACGTTTGAATTTGCGCTTGACCGCTATTAAAAAATAAAAGCGCAAATACGGGTAAAAGAAGTAAGAGTTTTCTTTTCATTGTTTTCATCTTGTTTTATTTTTATGATATTAATTGAACGATATTTTTTTCTTATATATAATTATATAACAAATATTATTTTGTCTCTGTTTTTTGAAGACTGTTCTTATATTCCTGAGGATAATTTTTAATCCATTCTGCCTTTTTTACGGAAATGTTAGGATCGTTTGGATCGGGTGCGTGATCGCCACGTTTTAGTTCACTCGAAACAGCAGCATTTTTTGTCTCAGGAACTTTGTAATACTCCTGAGGATAGTTTTTAATCCACTCGAGTTTTTTCGCCGAAAGGTTTGGATCATTTGGATCAGGCGCATGCTCTGCGTCTTTTTGAGTCGAGACACCTGAATTGGTCGTCACCGGTGGTGCCAACGTGGTGGAATTCTCAGTCTGCTGAGGTGTATTATATATCTCAGGATGATTTCTGACATACTCAGTTTTTTTGGTAGCGAACTCAGCTTCATTTGCAGGATTCGTTGCCAATGGGAGAACTGTCGCAAACTTAGTTTTCTGCTCCGGCGTTGTCGGCGGAGTCGCAGTCTGAGCGTTCGCAACAAAGGCGAATGAGCCCAGCAATGTGATGAATGTTACGATTTTTTTCATGATTGTTTTGGTTTTTGGTTTAACTGATTGGTTAGATATGGTTGGATTGAAATTGATATTCATTGAAAACAAGAACACTCCATGGTTTGAACATGGGATTCTCAAATTTGTAAGAAAAACGTTACCGTACGCTGTTTTTAGTACCATCAGGGAGGACTGAAATGATTAAGGACGAATGAACTGATAACTAACTGGAATATAATATCTTGAAGCTTTGACAGACTCCTGATCGGGAAGATTGATAGTCTGACCGCTATTGCTTACGTTATATGAACTTTCCCTGTAAGACATGACGATATTACGTCGGATTCCTACGAAAGTCAAACGTTTTTTGGAAATAGATTCAGATTAGCATGTAACTAGCTGATATGCAAGGCAATTATTTTTCATAAAAAATTCATAAAAGTCCGATTATAGACAAAAATTCATGGTTCGTCGATAAAAACCAAAGTTATGTAGGAAAAATCAGTCCATTTCATCTAAACAAGAACCCAATTCTTCACCAGTAACAATCCATGCTCCGTTAACACCGATTCCGGATGAAATTGTACTCCGCGAACATCGAATCTTTTGTGTCGGATTGCCATGATTAAATTACCATCATCTTTAGCGGTAATGATAAGTTCCGGGGGAAGTGATTTTTGTTCAATAGCCCATGAGTGATAGTGACCCGTTTCGAAGGTTTTAGGAAAATTCGTGAAAAGTTTTTCTGTTGAATCAAGAATGGTGGTTTTGGTTGAAACACCATGAAGAACTTTCGGAAGATTATAAAGTCTCGCACCAAAACATTCCGCAATCGCCTGATGACCTAAGCAGATGCCGAGAATGGATTTCGTCGGACCATAACGTTTAATCAGTTCGGGCATGATACCGGCAGAAGAGGGGAGCCCCGGACCCGGAGAAAGCATGATTTTGTCGAAAAAGTCAACTTCACCCAAAGAGATTTTGTCGTTCCTGATCACCTGTAACTCAATATCATCGATCTGTTCAAGCAAATGAACGAGATTGTAGGTGAACGAATCGTAGTTGTCGAGCAAGAGGATTTTCATCTTTGCAAATTTCCTGTTACTTTTGCACATTCACACCATAATTCTACGATAATGAAAAGAATAATATTTACTGAAAAAGCGCCCAAACCCATCGGACCGTACAGTCAGGGAGTGATGGTCGATAACACGATTTTTGTTTCGGGACAAATCGCTATTAATCCAGCCACCGGAACTTTGGTTATCGATAACATTATTGAGGAAACCAAACAGGTGATGGAGAATATCAGCGCTATTCTTACTGCTGCGAAAATGAACTTCACACATGTAATTCAAACAACTATTTTTCTAAAAGACATGAATAATTTTACTGCAGTTAATGAAACATACGGTTCTTATTTTAAGGGCGATTATCCTGCGCGTGCAACAGTGCAAGTCTCACGGTTACCAAAGGATGTAAATGTTGAAATTTCGGTGATTGCGACGGAGGAGTAAAAATTAATTAACAATTAACAATTAACAATTAACAATTCCCGTCAACCCAATCCGCGAAGTTGTTTTTCTGAAACATCGAAGGAGTATCCATTTTCTTAATCAAATAATTTGTTCCTTCAATCACCAATTCGCAACCGAAATAATCGGCAGTTTCTTTAATTAATGATTCGTCATTCTTCACCCCATAAAAATAATTTTGGAAGTAATCGTCAAACGATTTACCTGCAATTTCTTCAATAATATTTTTGTAATCGGTTTCTGAATAGCCGATTGCTTTTCTGCCGAATCGTTCATACATCGTTCTCATTACATGATCGAAGGAATAATTGTTTGATGTGGCTTCACGAATCATTCTGTCGAGATGCCATGTATTCAGACAACCTTCTGTATATATAGAAACTCTTCGGCCCGGAACCGCTTCACCATAACCATCGACCCACATGTCGAAAGCAGAATCGGCTAAAGAGAGATTAAACCTGCCGGGATTTTCAAAATGTTTTTGTATATATTTATTAAAAGCGGTGAAATATTGCGTCTCATTAAAAACACCGGAACGTAGAAGTATTAAATCGCCATAATAGGTTGTTGCTCCTTCTGCAACGGCAGTTAATTTTGAATAATTTTCTTTCGAATAATCGTAAGGCATCATTTCTACGGGACGGATAGACTTCACATTCCATGTATGAAATAATTCATGAGAACTAATGCTCAATAGTTCATCATAACCCGCACCGTCATTGAGTTCGAGTCCCGGACCCAGCGCGATAACTGTTGAATTGCAATGCTCTACTCCATGATGAAATTTTTCTTCTGTGAAGATAAAGAGGAAATGGTATTCTCGTTTTCCCGAAGAATCGCCATTAAGTGGAATTCCACCGAACAACTCCATCTGCTTCTCGGAAAAATCTTCAAAGTCGGATAGAATTGTATTCTCGCTTAAATTATGTTTTCCATATATAGATATTTTAAAATTGACTTCATCCTTGTCCGATGTATCACCCGCATCAGGACCTGAGGAAAAATAATATTCTTGTAAATTCGGTGAAGCGATCACAGGAGAATCCACAAGCTGATGAAATGATTTAGCCGAAAATAAATTTTTTGAAATTTGAGGAAGAGCAGTGTTAACAATAAAATTGTCAGGAATATTAATCTGCAATTCACAAGAATCATTTTCAGTTCCGGGAATATACATTAATAAATGCACCGGATTTATATAAAATAAATCTTCCGAAACAAAACAGGAACCTGCATCAAGACGATTAGCAAAATAAGAATATGAAATCTGACTAACTTCACCCGGATTTCCTTTAATAATCCATGAATTCCGATGTCCCTTCTCGACCCCTCCCAACCTCCCCAAATGGGGAGGCGGATTAAGATTTGGGTTGGATACGATCTCCGCTTTAAAATGCAGTATATTCCTCGCAAAATTCCCAAGTTCATAACGCCCCGGACGCCAGGACGGGAGTGAAAATGTAAGCTCGCCTTTTTCGGGAATAGTGGTGTCGAAGCTAACTTTAATGAGTTTTGTGGCTATATCGGGGCAGGAAAGTCTGTAATTCATAGGTGTTGGAAATGTATGGAATCCTTTCTTCAAAAGTAGTTATTTTTTGGACTCAAGGCACCGAAACCCACTCCTGCCCCTCCCAGGAGGGGAATTGATTTTGCAATAATTCTTTCATTCCTTAACTCTTCCATTCTTTCATTCCTTCATTCTTCACCGATAGCCGTTGCATGCAACGTCTCTACAAATTCGTATCTTCGCCAATCATTCAGAAAGGAGCATTTTATGAACTATGATGTAATTGTAATCGGAAGCGGACCTGCCGGTTATGTAGCGGCAATCAGAGCGGCACAACTGGGATTGAAATCGGCAGTGGTGGAGCGAGAAAAGCTTGGTGGAATCTGTCTCAATTGGGGTTGTATTCCGACCAAAGCTTTGTTGAAAAGCGCACAAGTTTTTGAGTATCTGAAACATGCACAAGACTATGGTATTAAAGCCGGAACACCGGAAGCCGACGTAACAGCCATCGTAAAACGGAGCCGGAATGTAGCAGAGGGAATGAGCAAAGGTGTTCAGTTTCTACTCAAGAAAAACAAAGTCGATACGATATTAGGAACGGGCAAACTTCTGAAGGGCAAAAAAGTTGAGGTGACTGATAAAGAAGGAAAATTAACGGTTTACGAAGCAAATCATATTATTATTGCCACGGGTGCAAGGTCGAGAGAACTGCCAAATCTCAAACAAGACGGTAAAAAAATTATCGGTTACAGGAAGCGATGATTCCGGAAAAGATGCC
>JAHEYM010000344.1 GCA_023251595.1 Bacteroidota bacterium | reverse complement strand
CCCACCATGAAAGACCATCTCCGTCACCTCCTGTGCCTGTATCAATCATTTTGAATTCCCAGCAACCGGTTGGAAAAACGATGGTATCCCGATATATTGTATTAGCCGAAAGTACCGATCCATCTTTAGTAAATATTAAATTTCCATACGCATCTTTGATTGTATAACTATCTTCACCCGGATAATTATTTGTTTTATATTCAAATACAACCGAGTTTGGATAGGATGGAGGCAAACTACACTTCACCACCATTGCATCGTTCGCAGTGTATTGATCAACCGATCCATTCGGATTCGATACCTGAACCGTGAAAATCGTATCCGTTGATGAAAGCGCAAATGCTCCGAGTTCAACAGCAATCGTGTCAGTAAATGCAAGATTTCCGGTCCAGTTGTATGTGCTTAATGTCTGTCCAACCATTCCATATTTAATTGTAACACTCGTAAGTGGAGATGAACCTGCATTACGCAATGTAACAATAGGATAACTGCAACGTGGATTTAAGCGCTGGTAAATATTCGCGCGGCTCGGTGACTGAATATCCCAAACTTCGGCATCGAACGTATGATTCGGAGCTGTATAAGAAATTAATTGTGTTTCGATTACATATACAGGTACGCCGCCATTCCCATCCCATGTATATGGTTGCACATCATAATCAAGTGTGGTCGAATCTCCGGGCGTGACATAAGGCGTAAGTTCGAAATCAAATGTGTGCACATAACTTCCGGGACACCAGTTCGTGCGACTATATAACCACGTGCCACCCTGCGGATAAACGGGATTGAGTGCGCAGTCATCACGCCACACTGCGCGACTATATCGCTGAATTCCATCCACAGAAATATAATGAATTTTCGAACAAAATTCTGCACAATTATCTGTTCCACCGAAACCATGACCCGTTGTCCGCATCTTAAAACGTGTATTGATTGCATCAGGTCGGAGGTGAATTGTTTTTGGTGATAGAAAATTTTCGATTGAAGTGGAAGTTCCATAAGCGGGTGTTCCATTCCATATATTTTTAATTTCCACCACGTCACGGGGAGGAATACCACGAATCATCTCAAAATTCACATCTAATAATTCCTGCCAGTTTCCGGCTGAGAGATAAACTGTATCATGAAGTAACGGCGCGTAGTCTGTAACATCGTAAGTCCAGGTAAAACCGGTTCCAAGAGTTAAACCATTTCCATAAGGAGTAATAAATCTACCAAGTTCAAAACGATTGATGACTTCGAAGGGTGCGCTGTAGTATGGCGTGTGAGATAAATATATTGTAGAGTCAATCGCAACCAATGTAGAATCTGTGGCATGTCCCAAACTGTCATATATATAGTTAGTGTAGTAGGTTGGCCAGACCAGAATGGTATCGGTTGCGGTTATCGGATGAGAAGTATCACCATACATTACAATCGTGTAGGGTGAATTTTGTACGGAATCTATAACAAGCGTTGAATCAAGATGAGATATATATATACCTTGTTCAAATATAATTTGTGCACGATCTGTCAATTGATTGAAATTTCTGAAGAGCGTATATCCGTTTACAATTGCAGCATCCGGCGGACCAAGCAACGTACCATCCAGGCCATGTCCACTCATATCAGCGCAGGTTGAGAAATTCATATTATTAAACTGGTAATAGACCTGAAGATTTGAAGCGAAGGGATGTGTGCCGTCCAGATCTTTGTACATCCATGCTTTAATGGTATTACTATCAAGTTCCGCATTCCATACAGCGAATTCGTCTATATTTCCATCATAGGAGATCGAACCGTTTGCAGCAGAACCAAGTTTGAAATTGGTAATTCCTCCCATCGTCCTCAGCATTCCTGTTCCTGAAAGAAAAAGAGAACCATTTAAATATATATTCATTTTTCCTGTTGCAACATTTTTTGTGAACGCCCAATGATTCCAATTTCCTTCTATTTGCGGAAGGGTTGCAGCTGCATTTATTCTATCGTAATTCCCCGATCCGCTATTTCCGGCATCCCAATATATATTACTGTTCGACCAGGGTAAATGCACGTTTAACACACGCTGATTCGCCGCATCATATCCTTCGAAAACAGATTGATCCTGCGGTTGGAAAGTAGCATTTCCATACGCCCAAAAAGAAATGGTGACAAAGCTATCTAACGCTGCAAATGCTTGTGAAGGAACCTGAATATAATCGGGACCATTAAAAAATGCGGAGTGATCGTTATCAGCCGATTGAATGGCAGAATTCGAACCTGTAATATCAGAGGAAATTAAATCATCAATTCCGGTTGTGTTGTTTGTGAAAGAAACTTCAACCACAAGATTTGAAATACCATCCCAATTAAACGGGTACGTAAATTCAAATGCATTCCAACCATTTACAGGAATAAAATTATTTTGTGAATATACAGATGAAAATCCGGTTGTTTCGTAGGCTGCCGGAGTCAAACTTGAAAGTGCAGAAGATTTTATCCAAATCACCATATTCATCGGTGTGGAACCTGGCGTCACAAAATTGAATTTCAAACCCGAAATATCACCCGCTGTTAAACCCACCGCTGTCAGTTCAGCGGCTGTCCATAAATATTGCGTTTTTGATGCCGGATGAGATGCACTGAATGGATGTGTTGAAGTACCTGCTCCATTCCCAACAATTGTTGAATCGTAGGAAGTAGTTCCGGTTCGGGTCATAAAATACTCCCAATGCGGAATATACGACCATGAAGGAGTTGTCATAAACTGAACAGAATCGGGACTATTTCCACCGATCGAATAACTCGGAGCAGAAAGGAGCGTGGAATCCTGAACACCCGTATGTTGATACAGAAATGAATAGGTGAGATAATCCCATTCGCCACATTGAGGATTTTGCGCGGGATTACACTTCAATTTGTAATTCATCAGGATTTTCCGATACCGGTTTGTATCGGATGGAAAGACGAAGAATGAGTCTTGTGACGAGCCATAGAAAAAGGTCTGAACCATCGTTGTATCGTTGGTTTGAGCGTTGGCATGTTCGGGAATAAGATATAATAATATTCCGCAAATAACAAGGGTGCTTTTGAAGAAATTTCGGAGAAGTTTCATATTGGAGAAGTCTGATTTCGCCTGCAAAGTACGGAAAAGGGGTGAAACTCTCAAAATTGAGCTTATAGTGATTACTTGCCTATGTTAAGAATTCAGCTTTTTCTTATCAAGTGGACGATATTTTTCGTAAATTAGCCACGTGAAAAATAAAGGCTAAAATCTATGTTGGAGTACCGGGAAATTTATTTGCCTATGCTTGCCGCCTTTCATTTCAGAGAGGAAATGAAGGCTTCGTTTCATTCCACTCTAAAACCGCACTAATTGATCACTATGAAAGAACTCTAGGTGCTAAACATTTCGGAGGCTTACTGATGATTATTAATACTGATTCTGCAAAAGAATTAATTGATAAATATTTTAAATCATAAAACAATGGGATTAGTTAGAGAACCTTTAGATGTTGATTTTATTGTTGATCCTAGGCCTTTGTCAACAGAAGAGCGGGAAATAATCAGTGATTATATTTGCAAATATAAAGCATTAAAAGATAAAAAGAAAGTGTCGAAAAAATTTCCCAAAACAACTTCAAGAAAAAAAATATCTGTTTGAAGCGATCTGTTCAGTAGGGATAAGATAATAATTTGCACTACAATCCCAAACAGAATATTTGCTTTATGAAAACTGAAATAAAGAAAAAAAAGACTGAACTTTTAGGCTTCGATCCTGTAAAAATGATGCGTGATATTCGCGCTAAGCTTACAAAGGAAATTATCGGAATGACAGACGAGGAAGAATTGGATTATCTTAAAATATTAATTGAGAAAGGTAAAGCAATGACTCAAACCAGATTGCCAAATAATATTTAGAACAATTATTCTAAAACCAGAGTTTAATTTAAGAATTTATAATTAACACCAATGGCAAACCCAAGATTATAAAAGCCGGAAGGTTCAAAAATGGGATCCCTCCTAAATCCTATTAGTGAACTTTCGTTAAATATGCATCTGGTTTCAACCAAAATATTAAAATATTTATTGATAGGTTTTTCTATTCCAACCCCCAAATTTATTCCAAAGTTAAATTTTCGAACGTAATTCAAAGTTTGCCAGATAGTATAATTTGGGTCACTTGTGTCCATTTGTACATTATAATCTGCAAACACACCGATAAAATAATACAATACTTTAGAATCATATCTGTAGTTTATCGGAATCATCATATTATGAAAATAATATGAGCTATAATTGTCAAGAAGGACTCTTGGCAAATCGTAAATTCCGGATTCAATACTATTCCGACTTTTCTTGATTTGATATATGAACTGCACTCCGCCACCGAATTGATGTTGTTCTTCAGAACTAAGTGCTGAGTTTCCGGCCCTGTCAGATGTAAATTTTAACCCAATTTTGAAATGATAATTATTATTAATAATCAAAGTGTCTTGAGCAGCTGTACGTTGCGAATATAAGGAAGACAGAAGAATAATTAGCTGAATTAAACATGAATTTTCATTGCTACCGATTTAGTGACGATTTAATCGCACTTTATTGCGAAATTATTTGCAGATTTTAAGCAGAAACGGAGTTGAACAAAAATTATTTTTAAATTCTAAATATTTTTAATCGAATGCCTTCAGACGTGAATCCCGCATCCCAAGGGGATGCAATAGTGGTAGAAAAGAATACGCGTGTGTGAACAACGGC
>JAHEYM010000027.1 GCA_023251595.1 Bacteroidota bacterium | reverse complement strand
AACAGGTCTCCAATCGGGTGAGCGTAGAAATATTTTTATTTTATTTACTCCTCTAACCGATTTTCTTCCGGCGAGTGAAAACAATTCAACCCAATAATGAAAATTACTCCAGACCGGATTCCAGCTTTTTAAGGGTTTTGTAATTCCATATACCGGTAATTTTATTTCTTCCTGAAAAGTGCCGAACATTTTATCCCACACGATAAAAACGCCTGCATGATTTTTATCCAAATATTCGGGATTCGTGCCATGATGCACACGGTGATGCGAAGGCGTGTTCATGAACCACTCGAGTGGACCCAACCGTCCGATGGTGCGGGTGTGAATCCAGAATTGATAAAGTGTGTTCAAAGATGCCACGGCGACAAACATAACCGGAGAAAAACCAACAAAAGCCAGTGGAAGATAAAAAACCCATGAAAACGCCGCCTGAAACCACGATTGCCGCAAAGCCACGCTCAGATTGTATTCCTCGCTCTGATGATGTACAATATGGGCTGCCCACAACGCATTTATTTCGTGACTTGCCCGATGAAACCAATAATAGAAGAAATCGACACCAACGAACAAAATCACCCACGCCCACCACGTTCCCGGGATCTCCCAAAGCCGGAAACGGTCGTAAATAACCTGATAACCAACGAATAACACCGTTTTCAGAAACACACCAACCAACTGTTGGCTCACCCCCAGACTGAGATTCGAAACCGAGTCGTTAAACCTGTAGTAGTGCGACTTTTTCACCCTATCGATGAGCAGCTCAATCCCTATCAGAAGGAAGAAAAACGGGATTGCGTAAGCGATATAATCGGGCTTCATCGGAATTCGGGGGCAGAGTGCGAAATTATTCGTAATTTTGCACTTTATTGTGTGATTCTTAGATTATGAAGAGACCGGTGAGGGTTCTGATTGCAAAAGTTGGCCTGGATGGGCACGACCGCGGAGCCAAAGTCATCGCCTCTTCCCTCCGCGATGCAGGAATGGAAGTTATCTACACCGGATTACGCCAAACCCCGGAGATGGTCGTCAACACTGCCCTTCAGGAAGATGTAGATGCCATTGGAGTCAGCATACTCTCGGGCGCTCATATGACAGTCTTCCCCCGAATCCTGAACCTCATGAAAGAACAATCGATGGAAGATGTCCTACTCACAGGAGGTGGTATCATTCCACCACCCGACATGCGAAAACTGAATGAAATGGGTGTGGGAAAACTCTTCCCCCCCGGCACGGAAACCGGCGAGATTGCAGGCTATATCAATTCATGGGTGAGTGAAAAAAGAAAGTTTTGAAGACAGGAATTCAGATTGATAAAAAGGAGATAATGAATTTTGAAAATATTCTTGCCGAAAACGATGACGGGATTCTTATGCTGACAATCAACCGTCCGGATAAAATGAACGCGCTCAACAAAAAAACTGTTCAGGAAATCAGTCAGGCTTTTGATGAAGTTTATTCAGATCCCGGCATCAGAGCGGTAATTATCACAGGTTCCGGACCAAAAGCATTTGTTGCCGGAGCTGATATTTCTGAGTTCGAAGGACTCAGTAACGAGGAAGCCAAAGCCCTTTCTGCAATGGGTCAGAGTGTATTCAACAAAATCGAAAATTGTCCGAAACCAGTAATTGCAGCAGTAAATGGCTTTGCGTTAGGTGGCGGATGCGAACTCTCGATGGCATGTCATATCCGTATCGCGAGTGACAACGCCCGTTTCGGTCAACCGGAAGTCAAATTAGGATTGATTCCCGGATATGGCGGAACTCAACGATTGGTTCAATTAATCGGAAAAGGTAAAGCATTGGAACTCCTGATGTCTGCCGAGATGATCGATTCAGCAACTGCCCTAAACCTCGGACTTGTGAATTATATCACTTCACCCGAAGAACTACAAGCGAAATGCAGAGAACTGTTGGGGAAAATAATGCAAAATTCACCGTATGGAGTGAAAAAAGTGATCGAATGTGTAAATGCTAATTTCGAAGACGGAGTGGATGGATATAAAAAAGAAATTGATGCGTTCGGAGTTTGTTTTGGCACTGAGGATTTCGTTGAAGGTACCGGTGCATTTAATCAAAAACGCAAAGCGAGTTTCAAGCCTTTGTCAAACTAAAAAGTAAAAACGTTATGGTGAAAAAACATCTCAATATTTGGATTTCAGGACTGGTACAAGGAGTATTTTTCAGAAAGCACACACGCGATAAAGCAAAGGAAATGGGCATCACCGGATTCGTACGGAACCTGCCCGACGGCTCGGTTTATATGGAAGCAGAAGGAGAAGAAGTCGCCTTAGATGCGTTTATGGAGTGGTGTCAGAAAGGACCAGATGATGCATTTGTTGAGAAAGTTCGCGTGGTTGAACATAAACCAAAAAACTATCCAAGTTTCATCATAAAATAATTGAATCCCCTTAAGCGTCTCGCCGGGCAAACGGCGATCTATGGTCTTCCCACGATCGTTGGTCGGCTGCTTAATTACTTTTTAGTTCCGCTCTATACCCGCGTCTTAGGCACGGCTGAGTATGGTACGGTGGCGGAAATGTATACCTATGTCACCTTCCTGAATGTCATTTTTACTTATGGAATGGAGACCGCTTATTTCAGATTTTGTCAGACAGAATCCGACAAAGGAAAAGTGTATTTCACCAATTTATTTTCGATTCTATCAACATCGATTGTACTCGCCGCCGGTCTTGTTCTGTTTGCTGCACCGTTAGCCACGTCTATTTCTCACAGCGGGCATAAAGATTATATCATCACCTTCGCACTCATGCTCGGATTGGATGCGATAACTTCGATTCCATTTGCAAAACTGCGGCTCGACAACCGACCAAAAAAATACGCGATTATTAAGAGCATCAATATTGGTGTGAATATTTTATTAAATCTATTTTTCCTTCTTTTTTGTCCATGGGTGATGAAAAGTCCCGACCACATTTTTTACGGATTTGTTAGTGGATTCTTTAACCGTGCCGATTTTGTTGAATATGTGTTTTTGGCAAACCTCGCTGCCAGTGCATTAACACTTGTCCTGTTGATACCTCAGTTCCCGCGTGGGGGTGGGTGGAAGTTCGACCTCTTACTTTGGAAACGTATGATGTACTATGCGCTGCCTTTGCTCATAGTAGGTTTGGCAGGTATGGTGAATGAAACGAGTGACCGACTCATGATAAAATATCTGACAGTCGATAAAAGTACAGCGATGTCGGAAGTGGGAATATACAGTGCTTGTTACAAGATCGCGATATTTATGACCATTTTTATTCAGACCGTAAGGATGGCGGCAGAACCTTTTTTCTTTGTAGAAGCGCAGAAAAGTGATTCGCGTAAAACGTACGCTACAGTAATGAAATACTTTGTAATAGCCTGCTCGTTGATCTTTATAGGGGTGATGATGAATATGTATGCAGTTCAGTATTTTGTTGGTGTAAAATTTCGCTCAGGATTGAAGATTGTCCCCGTTCTTCTTGTAGCAAACTTATGTCTTGGGATCTATTACAATCTCTCGATCTGGTACAAGCTCTCAGGTCAAACGAGGTACGGTGCATGGCTTGCGCTGGCAGGTGCAGGCGTGACTTTGTTGTTGAATTTCATCCTCATCCCCATCATGGGTTATATGGGAGCCGCCTGGACTACGCTTGCTTGTTATTTCTTCATGATGGTTGTGAGTTATCTGATCGGACAGGTTTATTTTCCAGTTCCATATAATTTGAAGAAAATGATCTTTTACCCGGTCTTGGCGATCTCAATCTATGCGTTGATGACGGGTCTTTGGACACTCATTTCTCCATCGCCTGTTGTAGAGTTGGTTACGGGGAATCTGGCGTTACTCCTGTTCGTCAGTATAGCATGGGTGATAGAAAGACCTCAAAAAACCCTATCTTCGCTCCCTTAAATTCCAAATGAAAATAAGAATCGTTAATAAGTCACAAAACCCTCTGCCGGCCTACGAAACGCAGAGTGCTGCGGGTATGGATCTGCGTGCCGATTTGGGTGAAGAAAAGGTACTAAAACCATTCGAACGTGGAATTATTCCCACCGGTTTATACCTTGAACTGCCTGACAGCGTTGAAGCACAGGTAAGACCCCGGAGCGGATTGGCGGCAAAAGCAGGCATCACTGTTCTCAATTCTCCCGGCACAATCGATCCCGATTATCGGGGTGAAGTGAAGGTCATCCTGATCAATTTATCACAGGAAAACTTCACCATAAAAAACGGCGATAGGATAGCACAAATCATCTTTTCAAAATTCGAAAAAGCCACTTTAGAACAAGTAGAAATAGTGAATGAAACAGAACGAGGTAAGGGTGGGTTTGGAAGCACGGGAGTTTTGTAGGGGTTAGGTGTTAGAATTTGATGCAATAAATATTCTTTAAATGAAAGAAAATAATCTCAAAAAGAAAACTTTTTTATTTGCTATTCGAATAGTTAAGTTATACAAATATTTGGTAACAGAAAAGAAAGAATATGTAATGAGTAAACAACTCCTGAGCTGTGGCACCAATCCCGGTGCAATGGTGAGGGAGGCAGAACATGCGGAAAGCAAGTTGGATTTTATTCACAAATATGGCGTTGCGCAGAAAGAAATTAATGAAACTATTTATTGGTTAGAATTGTTGGAAGCAACGGAATATATTACTACTATTGAATTCGAGAGCATGAATAAAGATGCGATTGAAATATTAAAAATAGTCACCACGGTAATTAAAAACACAAAATCAAATATTGCAAAGAAGAAAAATCCTCCGCGCTAATCCCTAACACCTAACACCTAATCCCTAACACCTAATCCCTAACCCCTAAAAAACTTGAATATAATTATCCCAATGGCCGGACTCGGTAAACGAATGCGGCCGCATACACTCACTACTCCGAAACCTTTATTACCTATCGCAGGTAAACCTATGGTTGAGCGCTTGGTTGAAGATATTAAATCGATGACCGATCAGAAGATCGATCAAATTGGTTTTGTTATTGGTAATTTTGGTTCGAAAGCGGAAGAAATGCTGCTGAGTATAGCAGAAAAAGCCGGCGCTAAAGGGAGAATTTTTCACCAGGAAGAACCATTAGGTACGGCACACGCTATAAATTGTGCTACGGAATTACTTACAGGTCCGGTGATGGTTGCTTTTGCAGACACATTGTTCAGAACCGATTATAAAATAAGTCCCGAAAAAGATGGAGTTGTTTGGGTGAGTAAAATTAAAAATCCGGATTCTTTTGGGGTGGTGAAAATCTGAGAGAGGAAATAAAACATCTGATCGAAAATAAAATAATGGAAAAGGGCGAATATCAACTAACGAACGTCCTGGAGAACATGATGCGCAAAGGGAAAAAATTTGTTCCCGGCGATGTGCTCGAATGGCTTGATTGTGGCAATGTGGATGCGGCAGTTTATACAAATCAGCGGATACTCGAAATTAAGCAAGATGGAAATACACCTTTTCCGGCATCTGCAAAGAATGAAAATTCAGTTATCGTGGATCCCTGTTTTATCGGTGAGAATGTGATACTTCTCAATAGCGTCATCGGACCGTATGTATCCATCTCTGAAAATACAAAACTTGAAAACTGTGTTATCCGCAACAGCATTATTCAAGCAAATACAAAGCTATCGCATGTTATTATCGAAGATTCTATGATCGGAAACAACGTAGAGTTTTCGGGCATGAAAAGAAAAGTAAGTATCGGCGATTTTTCAACCCATCTCGCCTAATCCCGAAAGAATGAAATTATTATCAGGAATAATTAAGCATTTATTATATACGACATTAGCGATCCTGATGCTTGTATCCTCACCGCTATCAGCGCAGAATGATAAAAGCGGAAAGAAAAAAATATCGGCAAGTGATCGCACGAAAGTCGACGCGATGTACGTCGATGCAAGCAGGGCAAAAATCAAAGGCAATCTCGACGAAGCAGCAAGTCTGTATGTCGAATGTATAAAGATCGATGCTGCAAACGACGCTGCCATGTATGAACTTGCCGGAATATATAATGAACAAAAAAGATATTCCGACGCCGTTTTTTTTGCAAAATCAGCCGCCGAACTGAACAAAAAAAATATATGGTATCAATTGCTTCTCGCGAGACTTTATGAAAAAACGAAAGCCTACCCGGAAGCGATTGGTGTTTACAATCAGATTATCAAAACTTATCCGGAGCGTACCGAATATCAATTTGATTTGGCAAGCACCTATCTTTTCTCCGGCAAAGTAAATGAAGCAATAAAGATATATGATAAAATCGAAAATATTATTGGCATAAATCCAGATGTTTCGTTGCAGAAAGAAAAATTATATATGCAACTCAACAAACCCGATAAGGCGATGGGTGAGTTGGAAAAACTTGTTGATAAATTCCCGAAAGATCCGCGTTATCTCGGTATGATAGCCGATTTATATATGCAACGGAATATGGAGGAAAAAGCGTTGGAAATATATAATAAAATTCTGGTTATAGACCCGGGAAATGGTCTCGTTCATCTCTCATTAGCTGATTATTACAGAAAAAAGGGAGAGAAAGACAAAGCTTTTGATGAATTAAAATCGGCATTTTCGAATCAGCAGTTGGATATAGAGACCAAACTGCAGATTCTGGGTTCATATTATCTTATTTCACAACAGACAGATGCATTATCGGGTCAGTCATTAACGCTTGGGAGGATTCTGGCAGAGACACATCCAAAAGATGCAAGAGCACATACTGTGTATGGAGATTTTCTTTCTCATGATAAAAAATATATGGAAGCACGTGAACAATATCGTGCTTCGGTTGCCCTCGACAAAAAAGGTTTTGCGGTATGGCAGCAAATGATTGTGATGGATTCGGAACTGAAAGATACTGTTTCGTTACTCAAAGACACCAAAGATGCTTTGGAACTTTTTCCTACACAACCTGTTTTTTATTATTTCAATGGAGTTGCATACGTCGAGATGGAGCACTATCGCGAAGCTGTCGAGGCATTAAGCGCGGGTGTTAAACTCGTTGTGGATAATGATTTATTGAAAGTGCAGTTTCTTGGAAATCTTGGTGATGCGTATAATAAATTAAAAGAATATAAATTATCTGATGAGTCTTATGACAAGGCGTTGGTCATCAGACCGAAGGATACCTATATACTTAATAATTACAGTTATTATCTTTCAGTACGTGGTGAAAATCTTGAGAAAGCAGAAACAATGTCCAAACTCTCCAATGAACTGGCGCCGGATAATGCTTCTTATCTCGACACTTACGGCTGGATTTTATATAAAATGGGGAAATATCAGGATGCCAAAATCTGGATCGACAAAGCACTTCTGCATGGTGGACAAGGCAGCGATGCAATTTTAGAACATCAGGGAGATATTCTTTTTCGTTTGAATGATATTGAGGGTGCAAAAACTTACTGGCAAAAAGCCAAAAAAGCCGGGAACGGATCAGAATTTCTTGATAAAAAGATTTTGGACGGAAAACTCTACGAATAAGCGGATGGGAAAATATATTCCACGAATTCTGCTCGTTCTGTTATCCGGGCTTGTTTGCCTTCAGACTTCGTGTCACGGATTCAGGCAAATCAAGCGATCCGTTCCATTGGCAGAGCAGCCATTCGAGACGCTGAACAGCAAGCTCTCCGAAAATGAGTTCAAAACTGCCTGGCTCTCCGCCAAGGCAACCGTGTCTACCAAGATAGGCAAAGAAGACGTAGATTTCACTGCCAGCATACGTTTCAGGCAAGACAGCATCATCTGGATTTCAATTTCTCCGGGGCTCGGAGTTGAGGCATTCAGGGTGTTGATAACCCGTGACTCAGTGAAGGTAATTAACCGCATAGAAAAGAAATATCTTTGCTACAACTACAGGTATTTCGAAGATCTGATGAATATTTCAGCAAGTTTTAAGATGATTCAGGCAGTCTTGTCGGGAAATTATTTCTCGTACCGCGATGCAACCAAATTGCACTCGGCATACGTAGAAGAGCCCTTCTATCTGTTAAGCACGCTTGAAAAGAGAAAACAAAGAAGAGCCGACGAGGATACCGTTCCAAGTGCCGGCAAAAGAATTATCCAGGATTTATGGCTTAGTCCCGAAACCTATCGTATCAGGAAATTCTCCACCCAGGATAAAAAAGCAAAACAGTCTATGTTCATCGGTTATGATGATTTCAAACCGATCGGAGCAAGGTTGTTTCCTTATCATTGTGCCATCGATCTGAAAGGTGATAAAGATATGAAAATTGATATAACCTATACAAAGGTTGTTGCAGATATTCCACAGGAATTTCCTTTCAACATTCCGGAAAAATATGAGAAAATCCATTAAAAGTCTTTCCCTTATTTTTATTTTATTCATCATCTCAGCCGCTGCTTTCGGTCAATCGAAAAAGGATCTGGAGAAAAAGAAAAAGCAGCTTCAGGCGGATATTGAATATACCTCTAATCTTCTCGATCAAACGAAAAATAAAAAAGCCGTATCTTTAAATCAACTCGTTACATTAAATAAAAAAATATCGACACGTGAAGAATTAATCACTACATTCAGCGGAGAAATGAATTCTCTCGATCATCAGGTTGGAGAAGCCATGAATATGATTAACGGTTTGGAAAAAAGTCTGAAAAACCTGAAAGATGAATATGCCAAACTTATATATTTCGCATATAAAAATCAGGGATCATATAATCGTTTAATGTTTCTTTTTGCATCCAAAGATTTTAATCAGGCATATTCGCGTATCAAATATTTGCGTGAATATACAGCATATAGAAAAAAACAAAAAGACATGATTCTGGCGACCAAAAAGATATTGGAAGCAAGGATCGAAGAGTTGGCGGGTAAAAGAACCGATAAGCAAAAACTTCTCACCAACGAAAATATTGAGAAATCGGCATTGGATCTCGATAAAGGAGAACAACTCGTGATGTTGAATACACTTCAGACAAAAGAAAAACAACTTCGTGACGAACTAAAGGAAAAACAGAAAGCAACCGATAAATTAAATCAGGCGATTGAAGATATTATTCATAGAGAAATTGAAGCGGAACGTGCAAGAGCCGCGGCGGCGGCGGCTGCGAGTGCTTCTGCCTCTTCTTCGGTAACCCCATCAATAACCCCTCCTTCAAGTTCTGAAAGCAATTCGAATTTTTCAAGTACCCCTGAAGGACGAAAATTATCAGATGATTTTTCGGCGAATGCAGGTAGTTTATCCTGGCCTGTGGAGCAAGGTGTAATTACTGAAACATTCGGTCGACATGAACATCCGGTTTTGCACGAAGTATATACAAATAATAATGGAGTAAATATTGCGACAAAACAAGGCTCCATGGCACGTTCAGTATTTGATGGTACTGTAACAGGCATTGTTGTAATTCCGGGCTCCTATAAAGCTATAATTGTACGACACGGCGATTTTTTAACTGTATATTCGAATCTCGAAGAAGTGAATGTAAAAATGGGTGAAGCCGTGAAGGCAAAACAAACACTCGGAATTATTCACACCAATGATGAAGATTCAAAAACCGAGTTGCATTTTGAAGTCTGGCGGGGAACGATTAAAATGGATCCGTCGGCTTGGTTGGCGATGAGGAGATAATCGCTTTTTGTCAGAGTGTGAACTTTTCGGTACTTTTATGATCTCAACCCGAAAAACATGAACACTTCCTCACTCTTTCCTGCCTTCACCTCGTTATGGCGGGCGCAGCACTCTTTCACTCTTTCACTCCTTCTGGCATTCTTTCTCTGCACTCTAAAAGCCAACGCTCAGTACGCGACTTTCAACATGAGTTTATTAAGTCATTGGGATGATTCTACGGTTGTAGCTGAGGGTTCGAGTTATCAGATACGATATTCGAGTGTCTGGGGATGGGCGGATACGGCTTCGGGACGTGAGTACGCGATTATCGGATCTACTGCCGGAACTTATTTTATAGAAGTCACCAATCCCACAATGCCGGTTGTGCGTGATTATGTGGCGGGGCGCAGAGATTCGTGCATCTGGCGCGAGTATAAGACGTATCAGCATTATGCATATATGGTGAGTGATGATGCGGCGCCGAATAGTTTTCAGATTTTCGATTTGCAGTATCTTCCCGATTCTGTTCATGTTGTATATGATTCCGATTCGATTCTTATCCGTTCGCACACCTTATATATAGATGGAAATAAATTATATTGTAATAGTGTGAAATTTCTGGTCGAAAGTCCGAAAGAAATTGTTGTGTATAGTCTTGCCAATCCCGAATTACCACTTCGCATTTCGACAATCAATGATTATTATCCAAACATCGCCGGCGTTCATGATAATTTTGTGAGAAACGACACGATGTATGTTTCGGATGGATATAACGGATACTTTGTATATAAATTCAATAATGCGGATTCAAGTATATCTATGTTGGGGAGCACAGCTCCGGATGTAAACAATGGTTATAATCACAGTTCTGCAATTACACAAAACGGTAAATATGCTATATATACAGATGAAGTTCCGACCGGATTTCCTGTTGTAATTGCTGACGTTTCGGATTTAACAAATATTACTTTGGTCGACACCTTCAGAACGAATTTAGGTGCAACACCACATAATCTGGAAATTATCGGCAATACCCGTTTAGTACTAGCGTATTACATGGATGGAGTGCAGATATATGACATCAGCGATCCGCATAATCCTGTACGAACAGGTTATTTCGACACGTATCCGCAAAATGGAACTTTATATCCCGATCCTCCGAAATACCAGGGATGTTGGGGTGTATATACGTCCTTGCCAAGCCATGTAGTATTGGCAAGCGATATGACAAACGGGTTGTTTGTAATTGACGGACATATTGCACTTGGTACCGGTTTCGATGAAGTAATACCAACGAATATTCAAGTCAATGTATGGCCAAACCCTTTTACCACACATATTTCTGTTGGTGTAGAGACTGTTAAAGAGGGTGCAATTAATTGCAAACTTGCCGATGTCACGGGCAGAATTATTTCAGAGAAAACAACAGAATTTCACGGTGGAAAAACCGAAATCTATATACCTGTACCGAAAAACACATCTGAGGGAATGTATATACTTACTATCTCAACCGATCAATTCAAAAGGACGTTCAAATTGGTGAAATGAAGACTCTGACTGAGTTGAGAGCTCTTGGTTTTTGTTACAATATATGAACATTTGACTGAATAGGGAATAGTTTCAACTCTATAGTTATTAACAGTCTTGCATTTTTAAGTTTAAGTTTTTTGCTTAAAACCCGCGCCATTACTACAATATAGCTCTGTCTGATACCGTTAGGTTATTAACACATCAATGTTAAAATCAAAAACATGGCAAAGGTGTTAACGCGAATTTGCGCAGTAGTTTTGCATAGAATGACCGGAAAAAGAACTTATTATCTCGAGTGCAGTTATAAGTGGCGGGCTTCAATGGTGAAAATGATCGTTACGCCTCTGGTCGCTTTGTTGCTTATTTTATTTCCCCAACAATTTATTGTTTCACATTCAACTCCGGGAAATTCCGTAATTGCTCATGCTGCTGGTCAGGCGTTCGAGAGGGCATTGCATAACAAACGCGCTTCTTATCTGGTTGATACGGTCCCTAACATTGTTATCCACTCTAGCTTAATGAACGAGGGCCTCGTATACGATGCAGATCTGAAGAAGGTGGTGTGGCAGAAGGGACTTAATACCCGTGCAGATATTGCGTCCCTTTCTAAAATGATGACCGTCCTATTAGTGATGGAATCCATTCAGGAAAAAAAATACACCTGGGATTCTAAAGTAAAAATTCAAAAGGAATGCACATGGATTGGCGGCTCTTCAGTTGATCTGCAAGCCGGTGAAGTGTTTACTGTTCATGAATTGGTAGAAGCCTGTCTCATCGCGTCAGGAAACGATGCATGTTATTCGCTCGCACAATATACATCCGGGAGTGAAAAAGAATTTGCAAAATTAATGAACTGGCGTGCAGCCGAACTTGGAATGGATAATACTCTTTTCTTCAATTCGACCGGATTACCGATTTACCGAGGAAATATATATACAGGATTTGATGATAATTATTCAACACCCAATGACCTTTTGTTACTTGCAATAGAATTAATTAAACACCCCGAAGCGACGGAAATTTCTTCCCGACCCATATTTTCAATTATACATAACAATAAGAAATTCGATTATTCAAACCATAATGCACTCCTTTTTTCTTACCCCGAAGTAGACGGATTGAAAACAGGGTTTACGCGGGGTGCTGGTTTTTGTTTAGTAGCAACTGCCACAAAATCCGGACATCACCTTATTTCAGTGATACTGGGAACAGCCACCATCGCGGGTCGCACACAGGTAGCCGTAGAAATGATGAACAATTATTTTGCATCGCTCGCTGTCCCAAAATTGGGGATAAAACAATAATTATAAATTAATTATTGTCTTTCAATCACATTTGTTTTCTCCGTAATTTTATATATGATTTTATCAAATGAATTAGCTGATTTTTTCAGGTGTGTCAGAATTTCTGCATTCACAGGATCATTTGGCTCTTCGAACTTAAACAAGTTGATCAGACCAAGTATCTGAGCGATGGGTGCTCTGACCTGATGAGATTGCATAAAAGCAATATCTGAAAGATTTTGAACTGATTCCTTTAGTTCATCCTCCGCCTTTTTTCGTTCGGTAATATCGTTCGCAACGGTTAGAATCCCTATACTTTTATCCGGGAGCGTGAATGAAGTCTCTGTTAATTCAACTGTACAAAAAGTGCCGTCTTTTCTTTTATTTACAGAGGTGTGATAGAGAGTTTCGCCCCCGAGAATACGTTTAATATTTTCATCGACATTGTTCCTGTTTTCCAACGGAATCAACATCCGGACGTCATTATGTATTAACTCGAGACGTGAGTATTGCACCATTTTTGAAATCGCATTATTAATCTCAATAATAATTCCTTTTTCATTAGTCAACATTATTCCAACCGGAGAAACATTAAAAAGAGTTCGATATCTCTGTTCATTTTCGGCGATTAATTCTTCTTTTTTTGAAAGAGAATGAGTGGAAATCCAAAAAATAATGCCTGCAACAAAGATTAAAATAATAACCTGAAAAACATCACCGTAATTCCGTTCAAACACACCGTACTGTTCCGCTTTTAAATGAAACCACCCAAGCCCGATCAATAATGAAATTCCAATTGGAAAGAGAACTCGAAATGTTTTTGATGCCGACGAAGTTCCGGAAATAGGCTTCATCATTCCGAGATCGGGACATGAAAAAAGAATCGCCAGGGTCATCAAAATAAAACAACAGGAAGTGTGAAAAGCCATACCGGTGAAACCCATGACTCCATATCCTTTCTCCGTTTCAAACAGATAAGACATGAGACCAATGAAAGAGAACGTTCCGGATACAAGAGAAAGTGATTGGAAAAATACAGGATTCCACTTTTTTTGATATTTAATAAATAAAAATGATACACCAAAAAGAATAAAGCAAATGGCCGTCGAAGGAGCCATCCGCCCCGGATTGGAAGTTCCGATTAAATTTATATCATCTTTATAAATTATTTCATCTATTCCGAAATTCAAATTAAATATATATTGAATAAGAGAAATCACGCCCGTAAAAATTACTATTCCAATGATGGTCGGGAAAAAAATTTTCCGTAATATATCAGGTTGTGGAGTTTTATCGTGATTTATCAAAATTAAAGAAATTCCCATCAGTAAAAAACACAAAGCAGTATTTACTTTCATGCTGACCCAATTTGGAGATATACTCTTGAGCACGGATATATTAAGCAGCCACCCGAGCAATACCATGATGGAAAGAAAAACTATAGAGATACTGAAGAGAAGTGAAAGCTTTCTGAAATTCCTGATCGGACTCGTTTCTATTTGCTTGTCAAGCATCACAAAAAAGCGGTATATATCAGGCAAAGATAATATAATTGCAATTGGAAATAATAATATTTCCTAGCGATGTGCAAATATTTGTTCAGGAGTAATATGACAGAGCTCTTCTTTAGAAAAAGGTTTCTGTAAAAAGGTATATACGGATGAGAATTCTTTGGCTCGTTCCTTATCCGCAGGGTCGATGCTTGACGAAAGCATTACGACCGGGCATATGAATGAGGAATGCGGTGTAAGCTTTTGGAACTCTGCCAGAAATTCAAACCCATTCATTACCGGCATATTTATGTCCAGAAAAATCAGTCCGGGCAAATTTTCCGGTTTATCCAGATTGGATGTCAGAAAGTGCAGTGCTTCTTGCGCATCGTTGAAAAGTTGCATTTCCTCAGCAAATGCAACTCTTTCCATTATCTTTTTGTTAATGTAACTGTCGAGGTCACTGTCGTCAATGAGGAGTATTTTTTTAAAGTTCATCTTTTGTAGTTTTCAACATGACAAAGCTAAAGACGATTTTCAAAAAGGCAGCTTTCTTTTTAAGGTTTGCATTACAGATGTAAGGAAAAGGGTAAAATGGCTCAAAAAACTATTATTATTCTTTGTCTTACCGAATGATTATTCTTCTATAACAGGCTTCATTCGCGATCTTTATTTTTGCCAAATAAATATTTCCGGGATAATCTGAAAAATCAAATTCAATTTTACCCCAGACTTGTGTTTCACGATAAACCTTTTCCCCCAAAACATTATATATTTCAATCTCAAAATTTGAATTTTGTGAATTGTCGTCCCCTATATAAAATTTCCCTGTCGATGGGTTTGGATAAATCTTCAGATCCGCGAATGGCGCCGGTTCACTCAAAGCAACTGTAATGATGTGATAGCAAGCTGATGTATCGGCACAACCATTTTGATTAAGAACAACGGCGTAGTTTCCAGTGTTAACAGCTGTATAATTTTGAGCGTTCGCACCTGAAATGGGAGAATTACCATTGCAATTAATCCACTGATAGGTCGCGCCTGTTGCATGAGCTGTAAGAGTTGCTCCCGCAACACTAACGGCAGTATCAACCATCGTCACAATTACATCAATTGAATCAGAAACTGAACAGGCGACAGAATCCGTAGCGGTTACTACGTAAGTTCCGGTGGAGGAAGCAACGGTTACCGAATCATTATCTCCATTCGACCAGTGAAAATACAGCTCGCGAGCTATATATGTATCGAAGACCATGTCAAAACTATTCGATGTATCTGTACCTGATGGATCGACTACTGCGAATACCCCACCCGACAATGTGCCAGGCAATTCAACCTGAACACCGTATGGATCAGGGATTCCGGCCAGAGGAATAAAATTGATAGAGTATCTTGCTCCTGCGATCACGTGCGCATTTACAGGGAAAGGCAATAAACAATTTCCGGATGCACAATATACATTCACGATCTGATTATATAATAATAATCCGGTTGTTCCGGTACCCTGATATATACTTAATTGTGCAGTACCATTTATAAAATTAAAAAAACCTAGATCAACCTGCGAAAGGGTACCCGACATTCCTGCAGTAAATGATTGCCAGAAAGAATAACCAGGCAAGGTTCTTGCGCTCATTCCGGCGTTATAGTTGTAATCCGATTGATCCGGGAGTTGGGTGCTTCCGCCCGCCGATGCAACAAGTAAAACAGAATCACCATTACAGAAAGATAAAGGACCCTGCGGAATAATATTCACCGTACATTGAGATCTGGTGACATTATACAGTCCGGTTAATATTGATAATAAACAAAATGTGATTAGTTTGGTGTTCATTGTTTTCATTGAATATCTGATTTTGAATTAATTTTTCCTTTGGCGATTAAAACAATATTTGTCTCTATATGACGATGAATTGTCACTTCTAATCCTGCATCTTTTATCCTATCTGAAATAAATTTGATGATGTCGCTTTCTCTGTTATGGATCATTGTATTAAAAATGATACCGCCATCGTGTTTGGTAATTCGCAGGATATTTTTCCAGAATAATTCATCATAAAATTGTTCAGGAACTTTATTATCAATAAACAAATCTATGATGATGAGATCATACTTTTTTATTTCCTGCAGAACGTACGGATAGGCGTCGGCACAAATGATCTCAATATTTTCGTGCTTATCTAGATAAAATTCTTTTTTTGCCAACTCAATAATTTTTGCGTCGAGTTCGACGGCTGTAATTTTATTCTTTAGCTGAAATTCTTCCCTTACAATATGAATGACAGAACCGGCCCCAAGTCCTAAAAGCAAGATATGTTCATCCCCTTTTAATGCCGCTTCTCTTAATGCAAATTGCATGACATCGTGTAACGCACCAAAAGAGTAATTTGCATTTTTTGTATTCAGCATCTTCTTTCCGTTCACCCAAGTAATCTCCATGGTGCCACTGTGATCGGATGGCACTTTAGTAGTGAATGGCCAAAGATAACTTAATATTCTTTTAATCAATTCATCTGAGCCTGAAGGGCATCAAGCAGCTCCTTTTTTTCGATTAAACCAATATGTTTCCACACTTCTTTTCCACTTTTGTAAAAGAATAAGGTGGGAAGCGCATCTACTTTTTGAGCAGAAGTTAATTCCACATTATCATCAGAATTAATTTTCAGAATAGTGAATTTCCCTTTTTGTTCGACTTCCATTTCTTTGAGAAAAGGTGCCATCTTTTTACATGGACCACACCAGGGAGCATTGAAATTGACGAGAACAAATTTATCTGAATTTATTTGCTTTGTAAATTCATCTATCGTCATTCCTTTTGTAGGTGCGGC
>JAHEYM010000343.1 GCA_023251595.1 Bacteroidota bacterium | reverse complement strand
TTGACTTTTTGTGTCTTCAACATTGGTTGTTTTTGGGGGAGTAGGGTTACAACCTGTAAGAACTGTCAGAATTGAAATTGCAATTATTAGTCTATTCATTTTGTTTTTTTGTTTTTTAAATGTCTTGTCATCATTATGTTCTCGCATCACCTCGTATAGTACTTACAAGTGCCTTTGCTTCTATACCAATTATTAGTACCTCCCCAATTAATTTGATTGATCGACACCAATGTTCCCGTATAGGTTTTATCCGGAAATTTCACCGTGATGGTATTATCCGGATTCACAACTCCTGTTCCATGCGGGATATTTGATGTTGGTTTCATAATGGTTACTTTATTACCCTCAATTATTATTTTCGTTCCATTATCTCCCCAATCACCGCAAAAATATTCGGGAGCCAACTGACTATAAACAGCAGTGATTCCCATCGACGTAAATAACAACAGTGTTAAAAGCACATTTTTTTTCATTGGGTGCATAAAAATTTAATTTGTAATTTTTTTAAACCTACTCTATAACGTTTTTCGGCATCCACGGCGGCAGTTCGGAGAGTATTTGCCAGGGGCAAACTTACAAAATTTTCCTTTTCATTTATTTCCTCACAGCAAAGTTATTTAAGACGCTGTCTTAGCCCCCAATTAGAATAAGTTGCCCTACTAAATTCATTCATTCGTTTAAGATGTGATATTTCGTTCACCAAATGCAATTATATTTTTATCGAGGTCGGTAAATAAGTTTTTATTTACAACGGCTCCATATGTTGTAAGACTTGTTTTGAAATCTTTAGCTCTGAATTGTTCCTTGCTTTTTCAATTCTGATATTATCCATCCGCATAATGTTTTCGTTCCGAATGTTCTTGTCAAGTTCGTAAATGATGTTGTCTTTGAGTTTTGAAAATTACACCAACTTAGTACATTCTCCTTTAAAAAAGTCGTCAATCAAAAAGTTAAAGTCGTGTAGAATGTGTTGAAATTTTTCAGGGTTGTCGTCTGATAAAAAGTCGGTGAGTTTTTTCTTGTCAGCAAAACCAAGCTGGTCAAAATAAAAGTGATGGCTTATGACTGCATTGTCAAATTGATAGAGAACCTGACCTCTTGTTAATTTGGTTAATGCTTGCATGGCCTGAGGGTTTTAGTTTGTCAGATTGTCGTGTCAATCTATGATTAATAATTTTTTTGTTACAATTATTTTCTTGTCCTCTGTCAATTGAAGGAAGTAAAGTCCGCTTGGAAGATTATCACGCGTGAGGGTAACTGTCTGACCGTTGATGTTTTTTATTTGTTTTACGTTTTGACCGAAAATATTGTTAATGGTGAGCGTTGCGTTTTTTAATATTATTTCTGTCTGCAAAATTGTTTGTGTGGAGAATGGATTTGGGGAAATGGAAATTAAAATTTCATTTTTCGTTTCCTCTATTCCTGTACCGAGGATAAATGATTTGTAATACATCACATACGAATTGGTTAAGAGTTGCACAATTGTTGGGTCGCAAATCATTTCACTCATGCCCGGTTGGATTCTTACTCCGGATTCTACGGTAAGATTATATCCGTCTATGCTGGTTGCACTTTTTATTCCTCCGCTTCCGCAAAAATAGGTTCTATATATATTTCCCGGGAAAGGAAAAGTGGAGCACACGCTTCCGTTGTTCCAGATGAAAGATGCATCTTCGGTAAAAGTTAATCCATCGGTTGAAGTTGCGCGAACCAGTTGGGTGCCGAGCGAAGTGAACATCACCCAGGTAGAAGATGAATTCACATAAAACACATCCGGGTCGGTGATATTATTTTTCGAGAAACGGATACCGGATTCCTCGGCGAAATTTATTCCATCGTTTGAAACTGCGCTGTAAATGTTGTGGGGATTTGGAGATCCCAAATCGAGATAAAACAAACGGATTCTACCGTCAGAAAGTAAAATCGGATTAGGGTCAACTTTGCGGATGACGCTGCTGCCGGTTACATTGATTGGCTGCTGCGCCGAAAAATTTTGTCCGTCTGTGGATGTCGCCACCATCAGCGTTTCAGTTGATAAAGGACCGGGCATATAAACATCGTATAAAAAGATTGTTCCATTCGTGTCTTTCACCGCACCAGGAACACTGGCTGTATCAAAAAGCATGGTGGGATCTTTAGTCCAGATTAAACCATCGGGTGAAGTGGCCCGAAAAACCCGGTCATACCAGGGACCGTTCTGAGAAAAAGAAAATAATGTTAAAAAAAACAGAATTGTGAATAGTAATTTTGTTTTCATTTTATTGGTTTTATTTTTTTGGCGTTGTTGAACGCTCTTTTGCCCGCCTTTCATGCAAATATAATAAATTCCAAACTTCGGGAAGAGCATAACATTGCGGTCGCGGGACTTTATATACTGGTGGGACAATTGGTCATCGAACTGATAACCCGCATCTTGTCAGTTGGTGATGACCAATTTGTCAAATGTGATTACTTTTTGGTCTTGTATCTGATAAATGAAATAAATTCCGCTTGGCAAATTGTCCCGGTCAATTTTTATTTTGTTCCCGGAAATATTATTTATTGTTTTTATTTTTTGTCCGTACTGATTATAAATATCGAGATGGGCATTTATTACTGTCGAATTGAATTCAACTGTCGCAGAAGAATTAACGGGATTAGGGTAAATGAGAATGTGATGGCTGTCAGTGTTTAATTGAGCAATATCTGTAACGAGAGGACAATTTACAGAAACCCCTGCAAAGCCCCATCCACCGCCACTAATTCCTGTTACTTTGAAAGAACTGACATTTGTTGCATTTATTTGAACATTTTGATAAGAATAATTTCCCTGAACGTTACTGTTTGCACCAACCAGATTTCCTCCTGAGAATAAAACCCAGTCAGGTCCCGGTGAAATTCCGCAAACTACTTTGGTGTCGTACGATGCAGATAATGAAGTCAATGGATAACTTACGCTGTTAACACTTACAGAAACGGAATCATCATCATTCATGCCCCATACCCGAAATGTCGGATATGATTCAGGATTTACAAAAGTAACCGTAACTGAATTTCCATTGC
This sequence comes from Bacteroidota bacterium, assembly GCA_023251595.1. Taxonomy (GTDB): domain Bacteria; phylum Bacteroidota; class Bacteroidia; order AKYH767-A; family JABDAW01; genus JAHEYM01. Next base: position 1,678 of record JAHEYM010000343.1, on the reverse strand, counting down.
CCGATAGCCAACGGGTAGGGTCAATTGGTGCACAACCATAGCTTTGAAACGAACCCCCCGAAAAACTATAGGATAAAGTGTCAATGGCTATCGAGGTGGACGGGATGTAGTTGCATTGTGAATTTGCAGTATCGCCAATAAAAGCAATAAAGATTATTAAGAGTAATTTTGTTTTCATTTTATTGTCGTCGGTGATTATAGTGCTGACACAGCACTTTTAATTTTTTGTTTGCAAAGTTAATATTCTACATTATGTTATTTGATGTAATTCTTCATGTTGGTCTGCGTGTCCGTGTATGTCTCCAATCAGGGCTATCATACTTTGCGGGTCGTCTTTTTTCTTATATCATGTAACGACCTGGGCTTTATGAAGTGTCGTTACCAGCACAAATATACGATTTTGCATGAAACCATGCAACATTTGATTAAAGCTGTTCTCTTAAATGTCGTTTAAAAACGGGAACGGGTAAATAAATATGTCTGATTCAAAAGTTGCGAAACGGTTTGGATTAAATTGTTATTTCATTTAATTCTCATTACCTGGATTAAGAAGTGTTTGCCGTCCCTTGCCTGCCGGCAGGCAAGGGACGGTAAACTCTTGTTGAGATATGCTTCTATTTTCGTATTCGGGAAATCACGGAGTGATTTAACGTGAATAGCAAAGGAATGAGATGCGAAAACGAAAAATCACGGAGTGATTTAACATGGAAATGTTTTGGAATCAGAGATCCAAATATTTTTCTGCAAATTATATTTTTGATTAAAAAAATATATTATATATTAATTTGAATGAGGTGCTTTTATTCGAAGGCTTTTGTTGAACTCCTCCGGAGTTCGGGCCGATTGCGGGGGCGTATTTCCTATTCATGTTGAACTCCGTTGGAGTTCGGAGAACGATGGCAAAATTAAGAAAAATCCGGATATTATTATTCCCAATCCAAATGATAAATTAAAGTGTATACCGTTTTATTTAACAAATGGAAAGCTGTCGTTATTTTACTGTCGCTTGTGTTATTAATGAGTCTAAGTTGGAGATATATTGCTTTAATTCTGAAAAGACTTTTTCATAATCGCCACCAATACTTGAACTTTCTTTTCTTGTAAATGCAACGTTTTCTTCAATTTCTTTTTGAGATTTTGAGCTTTCATAAAGAACATAATTGAAGAGTCCCCCGCGAATGTTAATGTTATCAAATTTTACAATAAGCACTTCTTTATTGTTAGCTGAAGCATTAGGATATGGAATTCCATTCTTTATTTGTGTAAGTTTCGCAGAAGTTAAATCAATTTTAAATTCGGCAAATTGCAAATTTGGTAATATTCGTTTATTCTCATATGAAACATGGTTATAGTTCTCAGTGTTCGGCGAATTAAACGCAAACATCAGAACGCTGTCGATTAAAATTATTTCGTAAGAGTATCTATCCTGAGTGGAAATTCCGGTAGTACAGTAATAGTCAACAATAAGTTTTGCATCTTTGTATTCCTTGAAAAAGTCCTCGGTAGTAGTATCATACCTGATTATCATTCCGGATGTTATCGTATCTGAAATTTGACTGAAACTTTGTTCGACTATTAACGTGCAGAATAAACATAAAACATTTTTGTATATCATTTTAGACTAACTTCTAAAGTTTAAAGGATATATGAAGGGTTAATATCTGTTGTTCATTGATCA
>JAHEYM010000342.1 GCA_023251595.1 Bacteroidota bacterium | reverse complement strand
GTCCGCGGACTTTGGAGAGAAGTGTTCGTGGTGCACTTCTAATATTCATTTCACGCAAAGCAGCACACGAATCATGATAGGTTGCAACACCATTGAGTGTTGCACCAAGATCGGTGACATTCATCACATTCACCAAAAAATCTGAAAACTCAATAATATTCTTTTGAACCTGTTTAAACTCGTTATGCAATGCCGAATTATGAAACATTTCGGTATAATAATTCTTCACCATACCCGCGCAGGATGCAGATGGAGTCACTATATAACGGTCGTTTGGAAAATCGGCAATAAATTTCGTTCCGATTTCTTTGCAATGATCCCAAAAACCACCGTTGAAGGCGGGCTGACCGCAGCAGGTTTGTTCAACATTATAGTGAACTGTACAACCAACTCGTTCAAGAACTTTTACAACATTATTGGCAGTTTCGGGATAAATCTGATCAATAAAACAGGGGATAAAAAGATCTACCAGCATAATTATATATTTAAGTTCTGCATTTAGACGGGAATCAGTTTGTCGTTCTTCGTCCGGATGCGAAGTAACAAAATAAGTCCTATAATGAAAAATCCAATCAGCCATAAAATCGAATTTCTCATCGATCCGGTCACTTCAATCACAAAACCGAAGCCTGCGGTGCCTAAAACGATTCCGATTTTATCGCAAACGTCATAGAAACTGAAGAAAGAAGCATGATCTTTCGTTTCCGGCAGCATTTTCGAGTACGTTGAACGTGAGAGCGATTGAATTCCACCCATCACCATACCAACGAAAGCTGCAAGGATCATAAATCCATTTTTCTCCGTAACGAAGTAAGCCCCTACACAGACCGCTATCCAGATCATGATGGCAATGCTGATGGCTTTAATATTTCCGAATTTGCCTGAGAGCCATGCGAAGAATAGCGCTCCTGCCATCGCTACAAATTGAATAATAAGGATTGTTGTGATGAGAATTCCAGTGTCTAATTTTAATTCATAGCTTCCGAAAAGTGCTGCCACATACATCACGGTTTGAACGCCTGCGTTGTAGAAGAAAAATGCAATAAGAAATTTTTTGAGATTTCCGGTTCCCTTTAATATTTTCCACACGACTTGAAGTTCTTTATATCCATTCAACAAGAAATTACCAACAGGTTTTAAATTCGTCGGATTTGAAGGCAAATAATAAAATGTAATTTGTGCGAAACCAAGCCACCACAAACCGACTAACAGAAATGAAAATCGTGCAGGAAATGAAGCGTCTGTAATTCCGAATAATTCCGGTTTTTGAATCATAATTAAATTGAAAATCAATAAGAGAGAACTTCCGACATACCCATACGCAAATCCTTTTGCGCTCACTTTATCCTGTTGTTCCGGATACGCAATTTCGGGGAGAAATGCATTATAAAAAACAATAGATCCTGAATAACCAACAACGGATAATATAAAACAATCTATGCCAATCCATAAGTGATCGAATGAATCGAAGAAATAAAGTCCCGCGCAGGAGAGTGCTCCCAATGTGCAGAAAAATATCATAAATGATTTTTTTCGTCCGCTGTAATCTGCTATTGATGATAACATTGGTGAAAATAATGCAACAAATAAATATGCGAAAGAAACGGCGTAACTGAATAAAGAATCGCTTTTAAATTCTTTTCCGACAAAAGAAACCGTGTCATGATGTTCCGCCATCTTAGCATAATATATAGGAAATATTGCGGAAACAATTACGAGCGCGTGGGCAGAATTTGCCCAATCGTACATCGCCCAGGCATTAATGACTTTTTTATTCCCCTTAACTTCAGGAGAATTGTCGCGAGGGTTGTCTAATGGCATCAGGAATTTACGTTCGCACGGATAATATTTAATGCACCACCTGCTTTGAACCACTCAATCTGCCAGGCATTATAGCTGTGATTCACTTTAATTTCTTCGCTTGTTCCATCAGTGTGATGTAAAACAAGTGTGAGAGGTTTTTCGGGTGTGAAAGTTGTCAATCCGGTAATATCAATTGAATCGTTTTCCTGAATTTTATTATAATCATTTTTATCAGCAAAAGTCAACGCGAGCATTCCTTGTTTCTTCAGATTTGTTTCGTGGATACGGGCAAATGATTTCACAAGAACCGCTCTCACCCCGAGGAAACGCGGCTCCATAGCAGCATGTTCTCTCGATGAACCTTCACCATAATTTTCATCACCAACTACGATTGAACCGATTTTTGCAGCTTTATATGCACGCTGTGTATCAGGTACCGTTCCGTAATTTCCGGTAATCTGATTTTTAACACTATCGGTTTTTTCATTAAATATATTGACCGCACCGATCAACATATTATTTGATATATTATCGAGGTGACCGCGATATTTCAACCAGGGACCAGCCATCGAAATGTGATCCGTGGTACATTTCCCTTTTACTTTAATCAATAATTTTAAATTATATATATCAGTTCCTTCCCAAGCTCTGAAAGGATCCAGAAGTTGTAATCGATTTGAATTAGGATCAACTTTTACATCAACACCTCTGCCATCTGCAGCAGGCGCCTGATATCCCGGATCTTCAACAGAAAAACCTTTTGGAGGAAGTTCAAGTCCCGTCGGTTCTTTTAATTTTACCGGAACACCTTTATTGTTCATGAGTGTATCGGTGAGTGGATTAAAACATAAATCACCTGCAATTGCAAATGCAGTAGTTATTTCGGGTGAAGCGACGAATGCATGCGTATTCGGATTTCCATCATTTCTTTTTGCAAAATTTCTATTGAAAGAAGTGATGATGGAATTTTTTCTTGTCGGATCAACATTATGACGCGCCCATTGCCCGATGCAGGGACCGCAGGCATTTGCAAGAACGACTCCGCCCATTTTACGGAAAGTTTCTAAAAATCCATCGCGTTCAACTGTATATCTGACTTGTTCGGAACCCGGAGTTATCGTAAATTCTGCTTTTGCTTTTAATCCTATATTATTTGCCTGTTCTGCAATTGATGCAGCACGCATAATATCCTCGTATGATGAATTGGTGCAGGAACCGATTAATCCGACTTCCAATTTTGAAGGCCAGTTATTATCTTTTACTGCTTGAGCGAATTTTGAAATCGGCCATGCTAAATCGGGAGTGAAAGGACCGTTTACATGTGGTTCTAAAGTATTTAAATCAATTTCAATTACCTGATCAAAATATTGACCCGGATTTGCATAAACTTCCGGATCTCCCGTGAGATGAGTTTCAATCTTATCAGCCATTTCAGCAACTTCTGTGCGACCTGTTGCACGCAGATATTTGGACATGGAATTATCATATCCGAAAATGGAAGTTGTTGCGCCAATTTCGGCACCCATGTTACAAATTGTGCCTTTGCCGGTGCAACTGAGAGAGGTAGCACCATCACCAAAATACTCGACAATAGCGCCTGTTCCGCCTTTCACGGTGAGAATTCCTGCTACTTTTAGAATTACATCTTTTGCTGAAGTCCAGCCGTTGAGTTTACCGGTCAACTTCACCCCAATCATTTTAGGAAATTTGAGTTCCCAGGGGAGACCTGCCATCACGTCGCAGGCATCAGCACCACCGACACCGATAGCGATCATGCCGAGTCCGCCGGCATTTACGGTATGCGAATCCGTGCCAATCATCATACCTCCGGGAAAAGCATATTGTTCGAGAATTACCTGGTGAATAATACCTGCACCCGGTTTCCAGAAACCGATTCCGTATTTATTGGAAACGGAAGAAAGAAAATCGTACACTTCCTTATTGTTGGTGTTGGCTTCGGCAAGATCCGCCTCAGCACCGGTTTTCGCAAGAATGAGGTGATCGCAATGAACGGTGGTAGGCACGGCGACCTGCGCACGACCCGCCTGCATGAACTGCAGCAGCGCCATTTGTGCGGTAGCATCCTGCATGGCAACACGATCGGGACCAAATTCGACATAGGAGACGCCCCGTTTAAAGTCCAGCATCTCCGTTTTCGGCGCGAGGTGGGTGAAAAGAATTTTTTCTATTAGTGTGAGCGGACGTCCCACTTTTTCCCTGCATTGGGGCACTTCTCCGGCGATCCGGGCATACACCCGTTTGATCATTTCAAGGTCGAAAACCATATCGTTATATCGTTTTTATTTCGGGTGCAAAGGTACGGAAAAATTAGAGGATGAAAAACATACTTGAAAGGTTTTAAACCAAGCTTAAAAAAGAGTACTTACTAAGATTATCCAATTAATTTAGCTGCATAAGGAAATCCAAACGATTGATTGCCTACTTTCGTTTTAAAAATATAAAAGATCAAAGAAATGCAGCTCCCTGATGAAAATAACTTCTCGATTGAAAAATTACTTGCTGCGATTGAGACTGCTGCAAAGCTAGTTAATGAGAAATATTTAAATGTGATAACTTCAAGCGAAAATTCCCTAATTGTACGAGAGCGGGTATTTTGCTATGAATTATATCATCAGATTAGGAAAATATTGGAAGATGATCATTTTCTAACATTAAATGGTGAAATTGATAAACATGGACACAAAAAGTTCAAACAAATTGAGCAGAAAAATCCTGATTTTGTTTTTCATGTCCAAGGAAATGATCAAACAAATGCAATAATTATGGAGGTTAAAGGGACACTAGAAAAAAAGGGACTAAAGAAAGACTTTGAGACCATTCATAATTTTATTTCAGAGCACCAATATCACGCGGGGGTGTTTTTTCTATACAATCATTCATTAAAGGAACTTGCTTACAAGATGAAAAACAC
>JAHEYM010000341.1 GCA_023251595.1 Bacteroidota bacterium | reverse complement strand
CGAAGGGTTATATAAAAGCATTCATCCAAAAGGTCCACATAGTTGTGGCTTTTTGGTTGCTTTCGGTGCAAATCAGGTGAGTATTCACCACAACCTTTTTGCGCATAATTATGTCAGAAATCCCCTCATTATGGGAGGAACAAATCACGAATTTGTCGATAACGTTATATATGATTGGGGCTTAGTCAGTGAATTTCAGGAAGACGGTTTTTTATTAAAGCAGGATATAATTGGTAATTACTGGAAGCCACTCTCTTCAACAATCGGACTAAATGAATTTCCGTTGAAATTAGATTTCGATTCATCGACCGTTTTTGGTTCCAGATTATTTTGTCAGGATAATATCGGACCACATGGATTATTCTTCACGCCACAACAAATTTCAACCTTTGCAGGAAACGCCATTGTATTTTCACCCTCATCATTACTTGATACAGCGAGTAATATCAGCTATCATCCACCCGCAATTACATTCGATACAGTATTGAATTATGCGGGAGCCATTCACCCGCAGCGTGATGCGACGGATACTCGTGTCGTGACAAGTGTGCGGGATAGTACCGGTGGATTAATCGATTGCATGACGGCTACCCCGGTCATGTTGGATAGTGGAGCAGTGATGAACTCTACTGATACATCTATAATTTATAGTCAATGGTTGCAAAATCCGGCAATTTCGCCCGAAGGCAGAAAAATAATGATCGTCAGTGGCACAGCTGCCGGACAAATTCGATACGGAATTGATGTTGGTGTGGTTGATTCGGCAAACAGAATTGTGGAAGGATTTATTGATACAGCATGGACGATTAATCCCGATTCTACCTCACATTATCAGGTTTGGGTAACTTGTGATCATAATCTTGGAGGATGGCCGGTTTATTCAACGGGGACATCCATTGTAGATTCAGACCATGACGGTATGCCGGATAGTTGGGAAATTGCACATCAGCTAAATCCGAATGATGCTTCTGACCGTAACGGAACCAATCTCGATTCGGCGGGATATACAAATTTAGAAGTTTATTTAAATGGTTTTTATCCGATACCTTCTCCCAATTCAGTAGCAGATATTTATAACCTGAAAAATGAGGGTTTTAGAATATTTCCAAATCCATTTAAGGAAACTTCAACTTTCGAATTTTGTTTAAAAGAAAGTTCTTGTATTGAAATTATTATATATGATGTATTCGGAAACCGTTTGAATAAAATTGCTGATGGTTATTACACAAAAGGAATAAATATGGTGAAGTGGAATGGAACGAATTCAAGCGGAAATTATTTATCTTCAGGCGTTTATTTCGCGGATTTAATAACTCCCCGATTCATCTGTAATTCAAGAATTATTATTGTACGTTAAGGACGATTTTCTGATCACTCACACGGGAAATTCTGCACACTTAAGACTATAAGAAAATGAAATATATGACCCTGATTTTGTTCTTACCGGTTTTTACGTCGAAACTTTTTTCACAAGCAAATACAGATACGAAAAGATCGGTAGTGGGCAATAAAAAGGACAGCGTTTTTTATGATTGTCCCAATGGTCAAGCCATTAAAGTAGTGTATTATGCGGAGTCGTATATAAAATTGCAAATTCCCGGAATTATCGAGAAACCGGTTAGTCTTTTTTCAGGAGTTTCAGCTTCGGGTGCGAGATATGTAAATGATAGTCTTGTTTTTTGGGAACATCAGAATGAAGTGCGCATAGAATTAAAAAACTACACAATTTTATCCGGATGTAAATTGAGAGTGAAAGAGTAAATAAAATTAGTCTAACCTGAAATTTGCAAGTCTGTAAATTACAGAGTCCCGCAATCTGAAAACGCATCCGTATTTTCGGGAGAGGGACACTAAATCAGCTATTCTTCCACAATGTTCAGGAAAATGATTAATGCAACAAAACCACTGACAATTCTCACTTTTACTGGCAGTAGTGAGGTAAGTACGAATTTCATTGTCCGTATTGTGTCTAGGGTTTTGTGGATTACCTGTTGCGGGTAAATTCACTAAAACCGCAGGAGGTGTGTATGGAATTGTTGTTTGAGGGGTTTTCTCCAAATTTGAGTAATTATTTGGTATAGAAACCGGAGGAGCGAAATTTTCGCGTTTTTGCGAAAACAATTGTGAACAGGATAAAATTAAAAATCCAATTAGTATATATTTTTTCATAACTTAATATTCACGTGAAAAGATCGCGCAAATATCAAGCCATCCAACCAGGAAGAATTTCCATGTAACGTCTTGTCGTTATGTTTTTAAGAATTCAACACGTCGGTTATTCGTTTTTCCTTCGGGCGTATCATTTGTTCCCATCGGTTTACTTTCACCAAATCCTTTAGTGGTAAGTTTTGAAGCATCGACGCCCATACTTACTAATTGGGTTTTGACTGCTTCCTTAGACGCGCACTCATCGGTGCACCAAAATACATTTCTGTGGGGTCTAATACACAATTTGGGACTACAAGAACCCGATGTTGATCAGTATAACATTTTATCTGATGATTTTTATAAGCAATTGCGGCGTGGTGCCAAGAACTGGTAATTGACTCCTTGCCCGGATATTGTCCAGACAAATTCAATTCACCAAAATAATTAATTTTCACTATTCCTGTCGGCTCCCAGCTGATGAAACGGCTGTCATCTTCAACATTATCACTAAAATAGAATTGCATCTGTTCATCTTCGTTATTGAGATAAAAATCACATTCAACCGTAAATGAATTTCCGAGACAAGGTTTTGTCTTTAATGAGTGGATCGACCTTGGTCACTCCGCCGAGACCGCCTTCGGTCACCACAAAACACGATTTTCCATCCAACTTGTTTACTGCGCCCTGACCATGTCTGAGCTTCCAATGCGGAGGAAATTCGCCGTCGCGACTATCAGTAAAATCATCCTCGAAAATAATTTTTTCACCATGAGTGAAATCATAATTTTGGTAAGTCTTGAGGTCTTGTGCATAAATACCTGATACTGAGAACAGTGAAAGTGCGATGTAGACCGAACCTGAACGTAGCGAAGTTTTCATGTAGTAAAAGTTCGAAACACAAAATTCAGAAAAATATTTAGTCTTATTAAATGTTGCCCTAATCGATTTTGTTGATATTTTTTGTCATGAAATCAGAATCAATATTTGTACATTTGCTACGTTCACAAGGATGAACAAAAACTGAATTTTCACCCCCTTCATTTTCCTTCACTAAAATCATGAGACTCAACACACTCGAGATAAAAGGCTTCAAAAGCTTTGGAGACAAAACTACTTTTCACTTCGATCAGGGCGTCACAGCCGTGGTCGGTCCTAATGGCTCAGGTAAGAGCAACATCGTTGATGGAATACGCTGGGTTTTGGGCGAACAGAAAACCCGACTTCTCCGTTCTGAAAAAATGGAGAATGTTATATTTAATGGCACAAAAACGCGCAAACCCACGAATCTTGCTGAAGTCTCGCTAACATTCGATAATACGAGAAATCTTTTGCCAACAGAATTTTCAAAAGTTACTATTACCCGGAAACTATATCGTGGTGGCGAAAGCGAATTTCTGATCAATCAGGTTCCATGCCGTTTGAAAGACATTACGAATCTTTTTTTGGACACGGGGATTGGGAGTGATTCATACTCAATCATCGAGTTGAAAATGGTTGATGAGATTATCAACGACCGGAATAACTCGATAAAACTTCTGTTCGAAGAGGCAGCGGGAATTTCAAAATACAAGCTCAGGAAAAAAGAAACATTTGCACGACTGAATGAGACGGATGCTGATCTCAACAGGGTGAATGACCTATTGTTCGAGATTGAAAAAAGTTTGAAATCTCTTGAATCTCAGGCACAGAAAACCCGACGATTCACCAGAATGAAAGAGCAGTATCGGGAACTCGGCATTAAGGCGGCTTTATTGACTCTCATCCAGCTTCGTCTTGCATTCGAAGATCTTAATATTAAAGAAGCGAAGGAGCACGAAACTAAGTCGGGAATTGAAGCGGCGATGGGTTCGAAAGAAGCTTCGCTGGAGAAAGAAAAGTTGCAGACGCTGGATCAGGAAAAGGCATTGCAGAAAATTCAAAAAGAGTCGAATGAACTCATGAATCACATTACCACACGTGAAAATGACAAACGCGTGAAAAATGAGCGGCTGAATGCCCTGCGTGAGAAGGAACAAAGTCTCCAGACAAAATTATTTGCTGATAAAGAAAACCTTCAAAATCTCACTGAATTAATCAGCAGAACTGAGCTGGAAAAGGACAACGAACAAATTATTCTTCAGGGTCTCGAAAAACAATTGCAGGAAGCAAAAGAACTTTTAGAGGGTACGAAGACTGAATATCAGGCAGTTCAAACCGAAATTCAAAAGTTTGCAAAGGAGTCGCAACGTGTTTTGGTAGAACGACACGAGATCGAGAAAGCGTATGCGGTGAAACAAACGCAGAAAGAGTCGATGGAGAGAGAACTGGTTCGTCTACGCGAAGAAACGGCTACGTCAACCGATAGTATTTCTACTCAAAAAGAGAGTATTGCTGTAATGGAGGGCGATGTGATGAAATTGCGTGACGCTCTCGATTCATTAAAAAATGAAATAGACGAGCTCAGTAAAAAACAAGAGAAATTTGCAGCGGATGCAGCGTCGAATCAGAACGAATTGATTAATGAAAACCGGAAACTCGACGCACGTCAGAATGAATTTAATTTGACAAGAAGCATGATCGATAATCTGGAAGGATTTCCCGAGTCGATTAAG
>JAHEYM010000340.1 GCA_023251595.1 Bacteroidota bacterium | reverse complement strand
CGTATTGAACGGTGCTTTCCTATTCGCCGCCGATCTCTTCAAACATTTAGATATAGAATGCGAAATTACTTTCGTGAAGGTTTCCTCCTATATAGGAACTTCTTCGACCGGAAAAGTGAAAGAAATTATAGGCTTGAATGAAGATGTCGCAGGAAGAGATATAGTTTTTATAGAAGATATAATTGATACGGGCGATACCGTTAAATTTCTTTTGGGTGAAGTTTCCCGATTCAAACCGGCTAACATTTATTGGGCAAGTATGCTTTCAAAACCGGAATGTCTGCGTCACGAATTAAAAATAGATTATATGGGATTCGAAGTCCCGAATAAATTTCTTGTTGGATATGGTTTGGATTATGATGGGATCGGGAGGAACCTCAATGATTTATATATAGTTAAGGAGGTAGGAGGCATGAGGCATGAGGTATAAGGAATAAGGTATAAGCTATAAGCTATGAGCTATAAGCTATGAGCTATGAGTATATGAAGAATAAGCTAACGATAGAAAAGTTATTCATTACCCCATCTATTCACTATTCACTATTCACTTTACACTAACCATTAACACCTAACAACTAACCACTAACACCTAACACCTAATGTTGAACCTCGTAATCTTCGGTCCGCCCGGCGCCGGCAAAGGAACTCAAGCCGCTAAAATAATTGAGAAATATAATTTAGTTCATCTATCGACGGGTGATATTCTTCGTATTGAAAAAGCGAAAGGAACTCCGCTTGGAATGGAAGCTAAAGAATATGCAGACAAAGGAATTCTTGTTCCAGACGATTTAGTGATCAGAATTATTGCAAATAAATTAGACGAAAATAAAAATGCGGTCGGATTTATTTTCGACGGATTTCCACGCACTATTGCGCAAGCCGAAGCACTAGACAAAATGTTAATCGAAAGAAATATTCCAATAAAAGCGATGTTGGCGCTGGAAGTGGACGATGATAAATTACAGAAAAGAATTTTGTTACGCGGAAAAGAATCCGGTCGCGCCGACGATGCGAATCCCGAAATTGTGAGAAAACGGATCGATGAATATAATCTAAAAACTTCACCCTTAAAAAAATATTATACTGAAAAAGGCAAAGCCCATTCGGTATATGGTATTGGTGAAATTGACGAAATATTTAAAGAGCTTTGCGGGGTGATAGAACAGTGTAACTAACTCATTTGTCTGCGCGCAGATTTCGCAGATTACAGCGGTAATTGATCTGTACTTATCCGTGTAAACTGTGAGCAAAATTGATGGCGCGTAGATTTCGCTGATTGACAGAGCGAAATGATCTGTGCTTATCAGAACGGATATCCGATCGCGATGTTCAGTACCAGATTATCACCTCTCCAGTGAGAACTTCCAAGTGCAATTTTATTCGCAACCCATCTGCTACCCAACGGTAACCAGGGTTTAAGTAATGGAAAAGCGAAATCGAGACGAAGCACAAAAAAACTTGCATCGAAACGGATACCGAAACCTGTCCCCACAGCAATTTCATTCATAAAATGAGAAACATTAAAATTTCCTCCCGGCACTTCGGGATTATTTTTTAGCAACCATGTATTTCCCGCATCTAAAAATAATGCTCCTTTCACTATACCGATCATATCAAAACGTGCTTCGGCATTCGCTTCCAATTTAATATCACCGCCTTGTTCCAAATAAAAGTTCACTTTTAAACTATCAGGTGGAAGATACGTTCCGGGACCCAATGAACGTGATCTGAATGCCCTTACACTATTCGTTCCGCCACCGAAGAATTGACGGGTGTAAGGGAGAACGGATGAATTTCCATAAGGTATTCCAAAACCACCATAAATGCGGGTGACAAGATTATTTTTTTTATTGATCCTATAATAATTTCGAAGATCAGCATCCATACGTGCAAATTGAGCAAAAGGAGAACCTGCTATTTTTGCGGGATTTTCAGCATTGTGGTTTCCGCCGGAAGCAATAACTCCAAGCAGGTTTCCGGCCAACTCGGATGTGTATTTAAAATAAAACTGATCTCTTTTATTAACAAGCGTTTGTTCATTCAGTGTATATGTATAGGTAAGTCCCGCAATAAATAACTGTTCAAAACTTTTCCTGAGTAATTTGTTTGTTTCAAGCAAATGTTCAAAAAGAGCTGAAGTGTTTGTTAATCTTGAATAACTTACACTCACCGGATTTAATTCGTGTTCTGTTTTGATATTTCCTTTCCATTTGTATCCATACGTAAATTTAAAAGTGTTCAGATCAAAATACTGAATACGTTTCAAATAATTATATGAGAGATTTAAATGCGTTTTAGGTGTATAATAACTGCTCTGATATACAAGATGAAATGGGAGAATAAATCTTGGTATATAAAGATCAATATCGGGACCTACTTCAAACGAGTATTTTCCTGTGTACTGACCGACAAACTGAGTTTCAATCGAACCATGTAACTTAATAGATAAAAGTTCGGCTCCGTGAAGTGCATTCCGGTTACGATAATTTAAACTCAATGAGGGTCCGGTAAAATTATCCGATTTAGTCACTACCTCTAAATCTGCACGAACCGATTTTCGGGGTAAAGGAGTCAGAAATATGTGTGCGTTAAGTCTGCCGGTAGAAATAGAATCCGCATCATAAAGGAGGATGTTCACAAATTTAAAAATGCCAAATCCCATCAACCGATTTAAAGTAATATTATGTTTAATCCGGGAATAAACCTCTCCATTTGTAACAAAAATTGCTCTTTCGAGGGTTTTTGGACTATAACTTTTATCAAAAGAAATATAATATGCGTTTTTATAAATCACTGTATCTTTTTTATTCAACGAGTCTCTTCTCAGCGAATAATCAGAGAATACGATGACGCTATCAATATGAAATATCCGCTTCGCTTTTTCAGGAGTTTCCGGTTTTAAAGAAACCGTCAGACTCACCTTGTTATTTCCGATCGAACTATCCGCAGTAAACAAAACATATTGTGGATTAAAATAGAAGAATCCTTTGTTTTTCAATTGGTCATCAATCCTTTCAGCCTCTTGTTTTAAAAGATTTAAATTATAATTTTGGCCGGGTTTAAGCAAAGATTTAGTACTTACACTCAGGATCGATTTGGTTATTTCATCATCAGATGTCGGCCAAATGATTGCCGAAATAGCATAAGGATTATGAGCGTGAACAATATAATTAATTGAAACTTTTTTAGTGTAATCTGTCCGTTTGAATTCCGTGACGACTTTGAAAATGCCATCATTGTATAATTTTGAACTAATGAATCCTGCTACCTGACTCGGTGAAACGGAACTGAAAAGAACAGGTGGTTCACCCAAATTGGTCTGTATCCAATGTCCCAGACCTTTGGGTTTTGGTTTGCCTGCAAAATTATATATCCATAACTTCATAGGTAATCCGAGAAATTTTGAATTAGGTTGAATTTTCAAAACACTCTCTGCTTCTTTTCTAATTGCCTTCTTTTCTTTCAGTGGTGTCGAAGATTCAATTGTCACTTTCGCTCCGGTATATAATTTATCGCCTGCCGGAATGTTTCTGGTGCTACTGCATGCTGTGAAAAGGAAAATAGGAATTGACAGGATTGCGAAAAGCCTCATCCCCAGCCCTTCTCCCATGGGAGAAGGGAGTCCACTTCCCTCTCCTTTGGGAGAGGGATCGAGGGTGAGGGCCTTGGGAGAAGGGCCGGGGATGAGGCACGAAAGTTCCGAATGTATATATATACGCTTCATTATTCCTTTGTCAATCCTTCCACAACAATCTTCTTTGGTTTTGAAAACAATTCTTTCCATGTATTATAATCGCGTATGTATATTAAGCCAATACCGGTTTCACTGAAAGTACCATCTATTATACCACCATACTGATTTTCACGAAATGCTTTTAAACGATAATTCCCATTTTTGCTAAGCTGATATTCTATCGTAACATCACCTGCCAATTCACTCGTACTATTCTGTTTTGCATGGGCACCTTCAAGATCAACACTGCTGCCTATCTGAACTTTCAAACGCTCATGAAAAAGTTGTTTCTTTATTCCCAATGCCAATTGTGTCCTGTTCGCAGCACTTCCGCTCGAATAATCTGTATAGGATTGTAAATTAAAATCGAGTTCGACCCCCTTAATATATTGCTGAGAAAATTTATTTAGTTGTTGACTCAAAAATTTACTTACACTCTCTCTCGCCACATCCATCGCTCCCTGTGCCCCGTCAGTTGCAAGCAAGTCTTGTTGTACAAAACGATTAAGAACCAATAATGCAAAAACCTGTTTATTTAATTCAGATGGATTTTCATTTAATGAATTGAGTTTGGCATCAACCGTCCCTGCCATTGCGCCTTTATATTCCGGTGGTAATTGAATATCAAAACTAATATCCGGTTTCAGCAATTGACCTTTAATATGCAAACCAACAAGAAAGGGAAGTCTTTGCTTGTACATATTTTTTTCTGATTCTGTCAAACCATCTATTTGATCAGCAACCAAGTCAATAGGAGCCGTTTTTATAGTATAAATACCACTAATTTCTATTTCTGCTTCAAGTAAATTACCATTCCATTTAATCGTACTGCCCTTCGCGATTGCAAAATTTTTGTGAATTAACGCATTCATCGACACGTGATAACTGCCCTCTGAAACTTCATAATTTCCTGTTAAAGTCATTTTTCCTGAAGGATCCATTGCAAAACTCAATGTGGCATCGCCCTTCATTACAAGCGAATCTCCCGATTCCGGATCCATTAGAAGTTT
>JAHEYM010000339.1 GCA_023251595.1 Bacteroidota bacterium | reverse complement strand
TGAGAATTTCCGGGTTGAATAAATAATCCTTTGGAATACCATCCTTGCCACGATGCGATGTTTGCACCAACGGACTGTGACGTCCAGGTTACACCCTGATATGTGGACCTGTAAATTCCAACGGTGCTGAAAGCATTGCACACATGAGCCAACAAAATATGGTGATCATTTTTATATGCAGTAATAATAATTCTTCCATCCTGTGTGTTCGCAGGTAACCCATTCGCGAGAATATTCCAAGTTCCACCACTATTTGTCGTTTTATATAATCCTTTATTCGGACTCCCTAAATTGCCTACGCCTGCAAAAACAATGTTTGTATCAATCGGATCGATATGAAGATCCATTACCATAGATTGATTGAGAACCGAACTCCAATTAATTCCGCCATCGGTTGTTTTATATATACCTTCAGTTGTACCCGCATATACGATATTCGAATTTAATGGATTAATCACAATATCCCAAACACAGCGATTCTGATTATATGTCCAATTTAAAACATGAGTCCACGTAACTCCACCATCGATACTTTTTAAAATTCCGATTCCCGGAGTTCCGCGTGTAGTGCGATCGATCAAGCCATTCAGATTAGTTCCGTACGCATACGTTTCACCAGTACCTATATACATAGTATTATGGTTCGTCGGATCAAGGGCAATGCTGCTCACACCTGTAATCGGAAATCCGGTATTGACATAACTCCACGCATTCACACCTGTTCCACCACTCATAGATTTCCAAAGCCCGCCCGATGCCGAGCCAAGCCAAACGATTCCGGTATCAATTGGATCAATCGCGATACTGATTGTTCTTCCACCAACATTGTTCGGACCGATGTTCGTCCATGGTGAAGTTTGTATGGTTGGATTTCCCTGACGTGCCGTGGCATTCATAAAATTATTTTTATAATGATCGTAAGCTCGACCATAACCATCTGCAGGAATTTCAGCATTGGGGTAGGAGCGACCCGCACTCATAAATTGCAAAGCTTCGAGGGCGTCTTCCTTCCCTTCTCTTTCTCCACTCTGTTTCTCTTTCACTCTTTCTCCGCTCTGTTTCTCTTTCACTCTTTCTCCGCTCTGTTTCTGTTTCTCCCTTTCTCCGCTCTGTTTCTGTTTCTCGCCCCCTCGTTCCCCCAAATGGGGGAGGTTGTGAGAAATTAATTCCCCCCCACTTTTGGGGGGCAGGGGGGCAGTTGAGTATTTTCTTATTTGTGGATAGATTATTAAACCTACTAATCCGATTGCCCAAATTAAAAGTAGAATATTTTTCATATATATAGTTATATTATTTAGTCGTAAGTCGTAAGTTGTAAGTTGTAAGTGGTAAGTGGTAAGTCGTAAGTTAGCCAGATTAACCTGTTTTAATAATTACATGTGAGTTAATTGTTTATTTTTTACCTCATACATCATCGTTCATAACTCATAACTCATAGCTCATTGTTCATAGCTCATAGCTCAAAAAATGAACCCCATCCTTATCACCGGATTCTGATACGGCGAATAATAGGTTTCATTCAGATTCCATAAAATCATCATGGTAATTCCACCGCTTGCTCCTACCGATTGTTTATACCCACCCCCGACAAGGAAGCTACCGATCCATTGCCGGTTCAAATCACCGTACAAATCCGGAACACCGAGGTTTAATGCTTCATATTCAGCATGGGCAAACACATTTTCCAAAACGAAGAAGCGGGCAAAAGCTCTTACTCCGTAAACACTGGTTGAATAATTATAATCCCGATCCCTGTAATATATATATGAAATACCAGGTCCTGCTGAGAATTTCTCGGAAAATTTATATCCGACTAATGGTGACAATTCTACGTACGTTACGCGACCGAATTCAGCGCCGAAATTTCCTCCGAAATACAATTTTTGACCAAGCGGAGTGCCTGTCGATACTTGTGGAGGCATCGTTTGGGCTTTTATCGAATGTGCGGCTAATAAGATGAAGGCTATTGAAAACAGCTTCACCATTATATTTTTAAAAGTTTCTGTCATCGCTCAGATTGATTGTGAATTTCAATGCAAGTTAGAAAATTGTATCCATATCTGCAATTTCTTCCGACCTTTGTCCCCATGAACATTGTTATAACCGGGGCTTCAAACGGTATTGGTTACGAAACAGCCCTTCTGTTTGCAAACGATTCTTCAAACCACATTCTCGCAATTTCCCGCGATCAGACGAAGTTGGATGGATTGAAGAAGGAAGCTGATAAATTCAATCCGCACAACCATCTTACGACTTTATCACTTGATATTTCAGTATCTGGATTTGAGACAGAGCTCGTTACTTCACTCGAAAATGTATTCAATTCTGAGCATCCTGCACTACACACCCCTATCCCCTCTCGAGAGGGGAATATTTTGAGTCCCAATATTCAACTATTGATTAATAATGCAGGGAATCTCATTGCAAAGCCATTCGGCGAACTTACGGACAACGATTTCAAACAAGTTTACACAGTAAATTTCTTTGCACCCGTCCGTATTATCCGTGCACTTCTTCCTTTCATGGGAAAATCCTCAACCCACATTGTGAATATCGGAAGTATGGGTGGTATGAATGGAACTTCTAAATTCACCGGACTTACCGCTTACAGTTCTTCGAAAGCGGCTTTGGCTGTGCTTTCAGAGTGCTTGGCTACAGAGTTTGAAGGCAAAGGAATTTCGGTGAATTGTCTTGCTTTGGGATCGGTTCAGACCGAAATGCTCACGAAAGCTTTCCCGGGTTACAAAGCCCCACTTCAGCCGGCAGAAATGGCAAAATTTATTGTCGAATTTGCAATAAACGGGTCGAAATATTTTAATGGGAAAACATTGCCTGTTGCTTTGTCGAATCCATAAATTTCAGATTGTGAGAGATTGTTCACAATCATAAAAAAAATTGACGTCGCTCATTTTTCAAAAAGTATTCTATATATAGTTTCGCATATTGAAATTATATCTTTTCATTATATAAAAGTAATCTGAAAGAATATCATTATGAACGCACAAAAGAATCACTCTGCATTACAGGAACACGAAACAATCGCCGAAAAAAATATCGACGGCAAAACCGAATTGAAATCCGTAAACTACGAATACAAGGCGACATTGGAACTTATTCGTCTTGTGAAGGATGCGAGTGACCTGGTTTGTAAAAAGGGCGAAGCAGCATTCAAAGAATTTCGTCTTCCCGATAGTCGATGGAGAAAGGGGGAGACGTATATTTTTGTTCTGGATATTTTGGGTAATATGTTGGTACATCCCGATCCGGAACTCGAAGGCAAGAACCAACTTGACTTGAAAGACGTCAACGGAAAACCAATTATCCGCGGTCTGCTAGGGGCTGCTACAGATTTCCCCGGCAAGTCTGAGGGTTGGTATCATTACCAATGGTATGTTCCAGGAGAACTTGTTCCGCGTTGGAAAAGCAGTTTTGTGAGTCTTGTGAAGACTCCTTCAGGAAAAAGTTATGTTGTTGGTAGTGGGATGTACAATGAAAATATGGAGAGGGTGTTCGTTGTGGATATGGTGACGAATGCGATACGGGAGATCGAAAAGCACGGTAAAGATGTATTTAAACTATTCCATGATCCCACCGGACCATTCATCTCGAAGAATTCCTATATTTTCGTAATAGATATGAATGCCATAGAACTCGTGAATCCGGCGTTCCCAAATCTTGAGGGACGAAACCTTCTTGATTTGAAAGATACTCAAGGAAAGTATCTTAATCGGGAAATGCTCAATGTTGTTAAGACGAGGGGCTCAGGTTGGATGGATTACATGTGGCCTAAACCCGGTGAGAGTGTCTCTACAAAAAAATCAGCATATATTTGTCAGACCAAAATCGGAGATCAACCTGTGGTGGTTGGTTGTGGTGTTTACCTCCCGGATTCGCAACCCGAAAACATTCATGAGCCTAAGATCAGTGCTACTAAATTGATGAGGCTTGTTCATGAAGCTGGTGAAATCCTGAAGGAAGAAGGTGAAAGAGCATATTCCGAATTTCGGAAGAAAGGATCAAAGTGGTTCAATAATGATACATATATATTTGTCTTTACGCTGGATGGAATCAGGTCATTGCATGCGGCAGAGCCGGAGAGTGAGGGTAGGAATGACATCGGACTAAAGGATATTCTTGGAAAGCCGATTGTGAAGATGATCATTGATGCAGCGACGAGTTCTATAGGTGAAGGATGGGTTCATTATATGTATCCGGAACCGGGGAGTATATTTCCTGCCTGGAAGTCCAGTTTTGTGAAACGTGTGACTTTTCCTTCAGGGAAGGAATATATCGTTGGCTGTGGAATTTACAATATGCAGATGGATAAGATTTTTATTGAAGATGTGGTAAATCGTGCGAGCGCGTTGGTAGTGAAAGAAGGGAAGGAAGTTTTTAGTAAATTTCGCGACAAGAGTGGTCCGTTTATCTTCATGGATACATATATATTTGTTGAGAGTCCCGATGGTACCGAGTTAGTGAATCCTGCACAACCGAATCTCGAAGGCAGGAATCTTATTGATATGAAAGACCTGAAGGGAAAATCAATCATTAAAGAAGAGATCACCACCGCGATGGTTGAAGGAAGTGGCTGGGTGGATTTATATTGGTATCAACCCGGAAATAATAAACCGGCACTTAAACAAACATTTGTGAAAAAAGCCCAATTCGGCGGACAAACATATATAGTTGGTTCGGGATTGTATGTTAAAGATAAATAGGCAAGTAGAAGATTAAACTGTCATTTTTTCTTCTTTAA
>JAHEYM010000338.1 GCA_023251595.1 Bacteroidota bacterium | reverse complement strand
GCAAAACGGGAGAAATATCAAACCTCAAACGGAACTTTTATTAGCGGGAAATTATGTCGATGCACATCCGGGAATACAGTTTATTATTCATTCCAATCTGCGACTTGACTTTGCTGTCGGATTTCCGATTCTCAATAAATCGTACGCCAGATTTTATCCGCTTTATATGATTGGAATTCAGCGATATTTCTTTTTATAATTAATTATTCGCTGCCCCTTCCTGAATCCATTTAAGGACCATTCTTATGTCGCAAACCGATAATTTACCGGTGGGCGGCATTCTCTGTGTATTCGAATTTAATCTTTTATATACAATAGAATTGGTCGCGTTTAACGAATCGATATAACCGGAGCCCGGTTTATGCAATTGGGAATAAGCAATTGAGTCAGTGAGATCGAGATGACCTCCTGCACTTCCTCCATCATGACAGCCCGGAATACTGCACTTTGAATGAAGAAGCGGAATGATTTGATTCCTGAACGAGATGGCAGCAGAATCTACAGAATTGCAGGGATTTATTCCGGATTTATCATAATTGCACGAAAACAAGACCATACCGATCATCAGTACAAAAATGACCGGTATGGTATGGTGTTTATTTTTCCTTGAAAAAAAAATCATTCCTCGTAACTGAACATAAGCGGAATATTATTGGCAATTTGTGTTGCTAATGCGCTCAAATTATCGGAGGTTGTATTCACCTGTAAATTGCTGCTCATATTTAATGTTACGCCATCGAAAAGACGTGCATAATCAATAATTATATGAACTTCTGATTCCTGGTTAGGGAGTATCATAAAATTCTGTGAAGGCATAAGGAGTCCTGTCAGGTGAGAATTCGTTCCGATTCTGTAAGAGAATGGAATGAGTGCGTTTGAAGCCGAAGGAACGGTTGCCGTATCGATCATTCCCTGAAATTTCACAAAAACAAAACCCGAGGGCTGAACGGCGGTACTGTCGAACCACATATCCGGTCTGTTGAGAACAAGATCAGAAGAAGCAGGAGTCGAACTATTGGTTGAAGAATTTAACCCAATATTGAATTTAACGGACTGATAATTTCCGGCAGGTGCATTTCCCAAAACGTAAGGTTCTGTTTCCTGCATTTTCAATACGGGTTGGGATGGACCATCTATGAGAGAACCGTCAATTTTTGCGAGTTTAACTTCCGATATATATAGTTGTGCTGTGGTTACTACGATTTGACGTCCCCCGGTCATTATCATTGTGTCTCCATAAGTCTCAACTTCATTCGTATCTGCATTCGTGTGAAGATGGAACATGAGTGTTCCGTAAGAAGTTTCGGGAAGCACTTCAATTTCTTTTCTGCATGAAGAGAGAATAAAGATCACACAGAAAATAAGAAGAGAGAATGATATATTTATTTTATAATTTTTCATGTTTTTATATATTAGTCTGGATTAATTATGGTTGAATTTGTTTGAATAAATTTACATAAAGATTTAAAAGGATTTTGACAAAACCGCATTCAGTGTAAATTGGGTTGCCAATTGAGGACCATTTAAGTTCTGAATAACCGGGAGTCCGAATTCCAAACCGATTTTACTGTTTTGCATAGCTCCTTTATTTATGTAGAAGTTACAGCCAAGATGAATATTCAATCTGTCGCCACCGTAATTCTGAGGGTTTGCATCCGGTTCCATCATCTGGTAAATAAGAGAATCCTTGCCTGAAATCATACCGCCATAAAAGTTTTCTGCCCGAAGTGAGGCCGTGAAATAAGGACAAAAACGATAGGATGCCCATGCATTTAGAGTGAGATCGCTTCCATAGTGATATCCAGCCGAATTATTCAGTACGCGTAAGTTTGAAAGTGCTTGTGCGCTCCACGTAATTTTGCCGCTCTTCTTCAGATACGTGAGTCCCGGTAAAAAATCTAATGATCCTGTTCCTGTCTGCATCATATATGGTAATCTTAATGTGTCGTACATGATATTTTCCCCGCCTGTGATATTGATGGAACCTGTCGGGATGCTAAGCCCACCGGAGAGAACGAGTGAAGAGCCCTCACCATTGGTCAGTTTATATAATGCAATCAGGCGGATGTCGCCGAGCCCGGAAGTTTTCGAAGTCATCATGTCGGAAGTTTCTCCACCCATACCATGCATCATCATACTACCGGGTAGCATATTCATATCCATAGATAACACATTGTAATTAAAGGTTGCCATTACCGATAGCTTTCCAGTAAGACCTCCCATCACCATAAACATGTGCATATCCATCTTCATCTTTTGCGGAGCCATAATATAATTCAGGAAGATGGCATCATCACCGATTTTCCCGGAGCCAGCCAGGTTGGTTTTCATGGTCTGACTCATATAATTATAAGTCACCATCCATTGTCCTTTTGGATGACCATGTGATATCATCACACCGGCAGGACTCTCATCTGCGCCTTGCCCGAACGCGAGTGAGCAAGATAATAATGTTGTAAATATTGTGAAATAATATAAGGGTTTCATAGTCTTAGGATTTTAGTTTAAAAATAAAATTAATATAACAGTAAGCTCGTGTATGCGAAGCTTTGCCCCAAATGCCTTTTCCTGGATTATTTCAGGCACAAGCTAGGGGAATATAATTTTAATTGTTTGATTCGTTTGTGTTAAAAAAAGAGAAAAAAGATCAGCAAGGCGGATGAAATAAAGAAACGCCGAATCCGGCTAAAAGCTTTGTATCGAACTGTAACGGTTCTTGTTTTTCACATTCGGAAGTTTGGTATTGAGCTAAAACCATATTCTCGATGAAGAAAGATACCTCTCCTCCGGTTTTGACCTGACCGGAGGGTATGCTTTTCTTCTGCTCATCCTTCTGCATCTCCTTCTTTAAATGACATTTCCCGTTACAATGCAATGCGGGGTTGTCTTTGTTTGAACAAAGAACAGAGGTATAATAGTCGAGATTGAGGAAATAGTTGAAACCAATGAATGACTTGCTAAGGATGCTAAAACCCAGAGCCAACAAAAGAATATAAGCTAAAACCGATCTCATTATCCGTTACAAAGGTAATAATCTATTCACACATGGGACTATTCTTATTGAATCAAAGTTATTTTAAACCCACCATTGAAATTCCGAAGGCAAATAAGTAGTCAGAAAAAGAACTTGCTGAAGAATATTTTCCCTGCCCGCAGAGAAAACGATAGTTAGATTTGGCAACTAAATAGAAATCCGGATTATGATCATTTGAAATTACTTTATATGAAATTTCAGCACCCGGTTCAAACAAATAGTAATAATTACAGGCAATAGATTTTGCTCTGGTTTGTTCGCCATATTTGGTCCAGTATTTTTCTTTTATGGAATTATCGGCGAGATTGGCGACAGCGAGACCGTTCGTCAGATTTAAGTTGATACGCATATTACCGACCGAAATAAAATTATATTGGTTAATCCATCCTATTTCAGAAAATGTAAGTGTTGGTTGTCCGATAGCATAGTGAAAATTTTCGGGGATTCGTTTTCCTGCCATATTTACAACTGCTCCGGTGCCAAATCTGTCGAGAAGGAAATACTTCATATCCATACCGAAACCGTAGAAGTTCTGATCAAGAATCGGCGCATTGGTGGCGTAGATATCAAAGGAAATCTGATCCCATGAAGGCAGTGAACAATTCGTTCTGTGACGGCATTGAGCATTGCATAATGTGCCGGTAAATGTGAGAAAAATGAATAGGAAGAATATCTTTTTCATGAAAGTGCTTTTATCAATGGTTCATAAGGCGCTGCGAACTCATTTTAACCACAGAGTTGCACTGAGTTAATTTCACAGAGTTACACTGAGTATATCTCTTAGGGAAACTCCGCCGTTCTTTAGCTATACGTTTAATTCCAAACATGAATAACCGTATTAATTAAATCCGTGTCAATCAGTCCAATCAGTGTCATCAGTGTTCCATTTTTGAAGACCGACGATCTACTGAATCAGAATTTTTCCGTTCTTGAATCCTTTTAATTCCGAAACAATACGATATAAATATATCCCCTTCCCCATTTTAGAAAGATCAATTTCCTGTTCAGGCGAATTATTTAATTTTCGGGTGAAGACCATTTGTCCCAATTCATTAAATATTTCTATATATTTTAATTCGGTTGGGCTTGCCTGCCATAGCGAAGCGACGGCGGGTGAAGTGTTTGTTTCCGAAAATTTCACGATGAATTTTCCTGAAGAAGGATTCGGGAACACTTCGACAAGCTCAGTGACCTTTTCTTCCCCACTTGAAACGCAAACCGATACACCTACATGAATTGTATCAGAACCAAGACATCCATTCTGATCGGTAACCAGCGTCCAGTAATCTCCGGTCGTATCAACATATATAGAAGTAGAGGTTGAATTATCAGACCATAAATACGATGAAAAGCTTCCGCCCGCAGTTAGTAATATTGAATCACCGGTGCAGATAAGGGTATCATCTCCCAAATTAACAGAAGGCAAATTATGCACGGCAATATTTATTGAATCGTAGCGGTGACAATCATATTGATTCGTAACTTCAACCCAATACGTGTCTGTTGAATTCACAACGATTGTATCCGACAAATCGCCCGTGCTCCAGATATAAGTACATAAATTGGAAAATGCATGGAGCGTAAGACTTTCACCCGAACAAAAAGAAGTATCGTTACCCAAAGAAACAGAAGGTAGCGGATTAATTCCAAGTTGTATCGTATCGCTTGCTATGCATCCGTTTGCATCTGTAACGGTCACAGAATGCGGTCCCGCCTGAATGA
>JAHEYM010000026.1 GCA_023251595.1 Bacteroidota bacterium | reverse complement strand
ATTGATCCGCTGATGGTGAGTCGCGGGTAGCGCTGTCCGGTAGCAAGTGCAAGTCCTGTCATCGAACTCTCGTATTTAAGATACGCACTTCTGACTTCCGGAAGTTTTGTGATTGCAGTTAAATAAACCTCATCAGGATTAGTATTTAAAACATTTTCTGCAGGAATATCAATTTTGGGTTTCTCAATTTTAAAATCCTTTACAGAATCAAGATCGAGCAATTGTTTTAATCCCAGATAAGCCATGTCCACTGCATTCTGACTATTTACAATTGTTAGTTCATCATTTGCAATTTGAGACTGAATTTCGAACAAATTACCTCGTGGAATTGATCCGGCCTCGACCAGATTTTTTGTATTCTCGAGTTGTTTCAGGGTAATTTCCGATTGTTTCTGAGCGATAGCAAGATTTTCGTCAGCATATAAAATCTGAAGATATGCAGAAACGACATTCATACTCAAATCGTTCTCCAGTTTTTGAACGTCGAGTTGAGAACTCATGAAGTCCAGATGGCTCTGTTTCAAGTTGTTACGGAGCTGAAAACCATTGAAAACGTTCACCGATCCGGTCAGAGAAAAATTATCAGATAGGACCCGATTCGTGGCGAATGTGTTCGTAAAAAGGTCGATCGTACGACCAAAATTATACGAGTGAGAAGCATTTCCGTTCAAACTGGGAAACATTGATGCAGAACTCTGTTCGATCTTAATCTTAGCCGTTTCAGTGGTGAGTTTGGACTGTTGTAAGCTTAGGTTATTTGTTCGGGCATAATCGACACACTTCTGAAGAGTCCACGTAGTCTGGGCTTGACTTTGAGTTAAAACAAAAATAAATAAAATGAGGGTAAGTTTTAGAGTGAAATGTTCGAAGCGTTGCTTCATGCTGGAAAATGGGCTCAAGTTGTTGTATATGGCTTGGTTTCGGGTGTAAAAGTAAGGAATTTAGGGTGAAATTGGAAAGATTCAAGAGATTTTTCCGGTTTCAATGTCCAATTTCCGTCGCCCAATGTCCAATCTCCAAGTGAACTAAATTGCAGTATTTACCTGGCATCGGATATCGGAAATTTTTTTTCTAACAATATCTCAAATTTGTACCTTTATCAAAAATATCCCTTCTCATGAAAAACATTCTGACTACTCTCGCAATTATTTTCTCCGTCGCAGCATTCGGACAAACTTCCGAAGAGTATTTAAAAAGCGGTCTTGAAAAACATAAACTTCATGATTTTGAGGGAGCCATTAAAGATTACAATAAAGCAATTAAAACAGACAATAATAATAAAGATGCATATTTTAATCGTGGAACCTGTGAACTTGCATTAAAAGAACACAAAGAAGCGTTAGCAGATTTTACAAAAACTATAGAGCTCGATCCGAAATTTGTGAAAGCATATTATAGTCGAGCAACTACCTATGCAAGTCAGGAAAAATACGTCGAAGCACTTCCCGATTTGGATAAAACAATAGAATTGGAACAGGATTTTCCGAGCGCTCTTACACTGCGGGGACAAATCAGAGTACAGAGCGGAAATAAAAAAGGGGGTTGTGAAGATTTCGCGAAAGCAAAAGAATATGGAGATAAATCAGCAGATAAATATATAGAACAATTTTGCGGAACTGATAAGTCTGAAGAAATAATAATTAACTGGCCTGAAAGTGAAAAATGGAAAATAGGAAGCAGTCAGGATAACGATAAAATGACAATGATCGAATATATTCATTCTGATGAAACATTTGATAATTGGACAGAACTTGGGACGATGTTTACCTTCAAAGGCATGAAACTAAAAAAAATAGACGACGTAACGAGCTGGATCTTTGATGAATTTAAAAAGAATTCACCAAAAGCTAAATTAACAGTTATAGAAAAAGACGACAAGGCAGAATATCCTTGGATTATTTTCACTATCGAAGCTAAAGATTTCATCGAGAGTAAAATACCGGAATCCGATTTATATTATGCAACACAAGGTAAGATTTCATTATATACAAATTTCCGTGCCGTGAAACAGACAACAGTCCCAAAAGATCTGAAAGAAAAATGGATTAAGTTTTTTAAACAAACAAAAGTGGTTCAAAAATAATTGCTTATATTTGCACATCAAACTTCAATAACATGGGACAAGAACTAATAGACAGAATTACAATCGACACGGAAATTTGTCATGGCAAGCCCTGCATTAGAGGACTTCGTTATCCTGTCGAAAATATGCTGGAATTATTAGCATCAGGAATGACAATAGAAGAACTTTTAACCGACTATCCGGATCTGGAAAAGGAAGATTTTTTAGCTTGTTTGGAATATGCTGCTAAGGTGGTTCAGATTAAAAGTATCTACAAAACGGCATCGTGAAGTTTATTGTTGATGCACAACTTCCGAAATCTCTTTCTGAAATTAACAGGAATGGAATAATAGTTCATGCTTAATGGTTTAGAAGTCTAATCCAAAATCAGTGTAAATCAGTTCAATCCGCGTCAGCAGTGTTCTATTTTAAAAACTCAATCGGCGCGTTACAAATCTGATGCTTAAAAAAATATTTTACATTTCACTTTTATTGATGACGATAATTATCGGAACCATATATTTCTGCAACCTATCCATCGTCAACACTGCCAAAGGCAAACTATATGCAGATGCTCAGTCCATTCCATACAATAGGGTAGGACTATTATTAGGCACTTCCAAATATATGACAGGTGGATATCGTAATCCCTATTACGATTACCGCATAGACGCAGCAGTTCAGCTTCTGAAGGAAGAAAAAATAAAATATATTATTGTGAGTGGCGATAACGGAACAAAATATTATAATGAACCGGGCACGATGCGGAAAGATTTAATGAAAGCCGGAATCGACTCGACAGTAATATATCTCGATTATGCAGGTTTCAGAACTTTCGACTCCATCATCCGACTAAAAGAAATATTCGGGCAAGATTCTGTGACTGTCATATCTCAGCAATTTCACAATGAAAGAGCGATCTATACCGCAACCAAAGCAGGAATAAAAGCAATTGGATATAACGCCAGAGATGTCAGTGTTGAGAATGGTTTCAGAACCCAGGTAAGAGAAAAATTTGCAAGAGTGAAGGCAATTTTGGATATTTGGATCGGGATGGAGCCCAGATATCTGGGAAAGAAAATTTCAATTCCGGAATAAATTGATTAATCATCAATCAGAATTCATCATGAACTCAAAACCCGATTAAATATTTAATGCGTCGGAAATTAATTTTTATATGTCTTTACATCCCATCCATTCTGATGGCGCAAAACGGAGTTAATTTTCAGGAAATAACCCTGTCAGAAGCTTTTGTAAAATCAAAAACAGAGAATAAACCGGTATTCTTTTTTGGATTCGCATCGTGGTGTACTCATTCCAAAAAGATGCGAGAAGAAGTTTTTACCGACTCCGTTGTCGCAAGTTTTTATAATACTCATTTTATTTGTATCAGACAGGATCTTGAAAAAGGAGAAGGTGTTGAGTTACACAAGAAATTTAATGTTAAATCATATCCGACATTTATCTTTTTGAATCCTGATGGGACTACACTTTACCGGATGGGTGGTGAATCAACTTCATCCGAATTTATTGAACATGCAAAAAACGCACTTATCAAAGAAAATCAACTCCCCTATCTCGAAAAACAATTTGAGTCCAATATTGGAGATTCAACGAGATGCTATGCATACCTCGTTGCTTTAAAAAGGGGATCACTCGATTTTGATGATATGTTACAAAAATATCTCAATACTAAATCTGAGACACAGTTGCTGACTCCATTAAACTGGAAAATCCTTTCGAATGGAGTCACAGATATTCATTCAAAATATTTCCAATTTATTCTTGACCACAAAAAAGACTATTCTCTTCTCGCTTCACTTACACGTGTGCAAAGAAAAATATTTTACACAATCAAACAACAATTGGATATTGCGGCTGATGCAAATGACACTACTACCTACGCGGGGCTTCGCACAATTGCAACCTCATTACAAAATCCGCAGGTCGACTCGCTGGTTTTTACGATTGATTTAAAACTATTTGAATATAATAAAAATTGGAGTTCATACGTATCGACCACCGTTCAGAATGTAAAAATCTATGTTTGGAATAGTTATTCTCAGTTGCAGAATATAGCGGATATATATTTAAAAAATATTATGGATACAGTTGCTCTCACTCAGGCATCACATTGGGCGAAACGATCTTTGGAATTAAATGATTCGTATGGTGGATATATTCTGGCGGCAAAGCTTTTTCTAAAATCAGGCGATAACCTCAATGCAAAAAAATATGCCCAGCAAGGAAAAGATTTAGCGATGAAATATGGATGGAATTTTTCGGAAGCAGATCTTTTGCTGAAGGAATTGAAACAGTGAGATAGAGACTGATAATGATGAATATTGGATTGCAAGATAAATTATGAGCCCAATCGTTAATCAGAATGATACTAAAAAACTCCTGCGGGCGGATGTCATTTTTGCAAAAATACATGACCAATACGGCGAACCGCCCAACTGGAAGAGACCTCCGGGATTTGTTACGCT
The DNA here is from genome assembly GCA_023251595.1 of Bacteroidota bacterium. Lineage (GTDB taxonomy): Bacteria > Bacteroidota > Bacteroidia > AKYH767-A > JABDAW01 > JAHEYM01. The sequence continues at coordinate 12,361 of JAHEYM010000026.1, read as the reverse complement.
GTGCAAAATCATTCTTGAGCAACAAATAAGTCTCGAATCTGCAAAAGCACATTTCAATAAACTTGATAATTATATTCCTTCATTCACACCAAAAGAAATATTAAAACTTTCGGATGACGAAATGAGGAACTGTCAAATCAGTCGACAAAAATCCAAATATTTGAGAGAACTCTCATCGGCAATCCTGGATGAGAAAATTGATTTGGGCAAAATCTCCGCACTACCTCAGCCGGAAATCAGATCTCAATTAAAGTCTGTTAAAGGAATTGGCGATTGGACTGTAGATATATACTTACTTTTCTGCCTGCAAGAGAAAGACATCTTCCCAGTAGGGGATATTGCGATTGTGAATACTGTAAAAGAATTGACTAATGCCAATTCAGAAGATGAAATAAAATTACATTCAGATAAATGGAAACCTTACCGTTCACTGGCAACCTTCTATCTTTGGCATTATTATCTTTGTAAGCGGAACAGAAATGTAATTTAGCCACAAAGACACTAAGACTCAAAGTTTCACAAAGAAAATATATCTTATCTCCTCACAACAAATTTGCCGACAGAAACATTTTCTTCATTTTCAGAAATCCGATAACTATATATACCGGTTGGTAAAGATGAAACGCTTACTTCATTCGAAACACTTTTCGAAAGATTACTTTCCATCACAATTTTTCCTGTCACTTCATAAACTGAAAAAAGTGTTTTTGTCGGCGAAAAATTTAAATCAATATATATAATCTCACTGACAGGGTTTGGATAAATTGATATATCCTCTACCCTCTTTCCCCCTATCACACCTAACGGAATTGTACAAGGTGACGGATTCGGAAATGTTACGGTGGGGCATACAGTCATTCCACCCGCAAAATTTAAAATAGTTGCGCCCGTTTCATAAAATAAAGTGAATGGCATCGTACTTCCATGACCATCGAAAGTGCCGTGGTTCTTCAAATAAACAAATCCATAAGCCAGTGGTCCCGCCTCATACACTGCGCCAGAATCGATGTGAATAAATCTTGTACAACATACTGTGCTGTCAATCAGGTGTCCGCCCGGACAAACTATCCCCGAATTATACATGGACGCGGCGGGTGAAAGTACCGTTAAATTACTCACAGTTAAATCGTATGGTCCGCCGAAAGAGGCGCATTGGGCGAACAAGCCGCTCGACAAAGTTATCAATGAAACAGCGATCAATGTATTTATTTTTTTCATGACTTATTTTTTATATTATTCGCAATTTTCCCCACCATGAATGGAAGGGTTATTAATTCTCCGTTAGCTCGGTCACTGAGATATTTATTTGTTCTAATAATAATTTTGTATCTTCTTCAATTCTACTGTCATCAACCTTTTCCGCACAAAGCAATTCTAACTTGACAGCTAAACTGTTTGTGTTCCTCATTCCCATCATCATCATTTTCGATTTGAAGGCATGAACCTGTGTGGCGATTTCCTGACGATCTTTATTCTTTAGTCCAATTTGTATTTTTTCAACAAAACCCGGAACAGAGTTTACATACATCCCGATATATCTCTTCATTTTATCGCGGTCGTTCTCGCAAAATTTTTGAAGATATTCCAGATTAGTAATCACCGCTGTGTTTTCGACTGCTAAATTAATATTTTTTTCTTTATTTTCCGAATCTTTCGAGAGATACTTTTTCTCTCTACCTGTGAGTTCTGCAATAGCACCAATCAACTGCCATGCTTTGAAGGGTTTTGCAACATAACTGTTCATTCCCGATTCCCTGCATTTATCGAGATCGCTACGAACCACACTTGCTGTCAAAGCGATGATGGGAACTGAATTTTTGGGGGCTGAGAAATGATCTCTGATATATTTTGTAGCTTCATACCCATCCATCACCGGCATTTGAACATCCATTAAAACAATATCAAACTCCTGTTTTTCAATTAATTGGATTGCTATTTTGCCTGTTGATGCTTCCGTAATTGCTACATCCGCTTTTCCTTTCAAAGTATCGCGTGCAACAATTCTGTTGTATTCATTATCATCTGCTAATAGTATTTTCAACCCATTCAGAATGCTACCATCAACAAGTTGTTCCTGTTGAATTCGCTGTTGGAATTTTTCTGATGAACCAACAGGGTAATTCAATATAAATGAAAATGTCGTGCCCGATCCCTCCTGACTTTCAACCAAAATATGACCACCCTGTAATTCAACTAACTGTCGCGAAATAGAAAGACCTAAACCAGTGCCGCCATATTTGCGAGAATCTGAAGAATGTGCTTGTGAAAAACTCTCGAACACGGTTTCCATTTTCTCTTTTGGAATTCCGATACCGGTATCAATGATGGAGAAATAGAGTTCGCAGGAAGAGGGAGAAAGGCTATTGTTCAACTTTTTCACTGATATATGAACTGACCCTCTTTGGGTGAATTTAATTGCATTTCCACCCAAATTCACCAAAATCTGATTCAGCCGAACAGGATCACCGATAATAACATCTGCAATAGAATTTTCGACCTCAGTAATAAGTTGCAATCCCTTTTCCTCCGCCCGAAAAGAGAGTGTTTGTCGAACCTGTTCTAACGTTTCACGCAAAGAAAAATCAATTTTTTCGAGCTCCATTTTCCCTGCCTCAATTTTCGAAAGATCAAGAATATCATTTATGATATGGAGCAGAGTATCAGAAGATTTCCGGATTGCATCCAAATAATTCATCTGATCTTTCCGGGGGTTTTTATCAATTAAAAGTTCCGTCATTCCATTCACTGCATTCATTGGTGTACGGATTTCGTGACTCATATTCGCAAGAAATTGTTCCTTAAATTTTTCGGATTGTTCCGCTCTTTGTGTTTGTTCTTCTGCGGTATTTTTTTGCCTGATCAATTCTCCCTGTGTCGATTTTAATTCACTATATGCCACTTCCAACTTTTGATTACTTTTTTTCTTCAACAAAAAACGATTATATAAAACACCTGATAATAACAGTAACATGACAAGTCCGCCGATTACACTATAGAGAATTATTTTTTGTCGCTCAATTTCTTTTGCAGTAAGCGCATCTTTATTATCTTGAATCGCTTTCGTCTCTATCTCTTTTTTATCATACGCTGATTGAAACTGATGTCTTATCAACGATTTTTGATTTTCCTGACTTGCCAGACTATCGCGTGATTTTATTTCCAGCTTATACATATTAAAAGCATCTTTAAAATTGTCCTGACTTTCATATATATTCCTTAATAACCGGGATGCTTTTTCCAAATCCATTAAATAACCCCCTTCGTTCGAAATCGAAAGTGCTTTTTTTGCAAATTCGAGCGCTTCTGTTTTTTTTCCTTGCTGAAAATAAACATTTGCTATACCGGTCAAATTGGAAGCTTTTCCAAGAGGATCAACGATATCTTCAGCTATTTTTAAACCATGCTGATAATATTCCAGTGCCTGACCATGTTTCCCTTGTTTCTCCATTAAATCGCCAAGCCCTCTGTGAACGATCGAATATATATGATTGTTTAACTTAATATCTTCACCAATTTTCTCAGCTTCCTGATAATATTTTAATTGCCGTTCATCATCATTTTTTTTACCATACAGCGCCGCAATATTGTTCAAGGTTCCAACCATATTTTTGCGGTCTTTTATTTTCTCCTCGATAAGCAAAGCCCGCTCATAAACTTCCATTGCTCTGATATGATCTCCGATGCGGTCATAAATAGCACCCGTGCTGTTCAGTGCCAATCCCAGACCCATGCTATCGCCAATTTCCTCTGTCAAATTTGTACACTGCCGGTAATATTCCAGACCATTATTATAATCCCCTTTTTCACAGGAAATGACGGCAATATTATTAATATAAGAAGCATAATGAATTTTAGCGGTTTTTTTTATTGCAGGGTTCGCGTTCTCCATCAATTTTTTTGAAAGTTCGCCCATTTTTTCATTATATATCTGCCAAACGCCATCGGGAGCGTATTCCGTAAGACTATCTAAAACAGCCAATCTCATTGAATCATCCGGCATCGATTTTTCAACTCTGATCAGTGAGTCAATATAACTTTTTTCCTGTCCCCGAAGACAGAGGTATCCAAATAAAATAAAGGTCAGGGATAAAAATATTTTAATCCTCATAGAGAAAGAATCAGATATGAATAGACTGGAACAGTTCGGGGGAAATGTTCAATCAGCGGGTGATTCAGTACACAAATATAGGAAATCCAAGCAACATTAAAATCCGTCAACACACCCCTGCCCCGCTCCGAGAGGAGAATATTTTGCTCTTTCATCAAATCACACTTTCATTCATTCACTCTTTCATTCTTTCACTCTTTAACTGTTAATTTGCCATATCTTTACGTTCTGAGAAGAAAACCCCTGTGAAAGATTATTACCAGATATTAGGAGTCCGGAAAAACGCGAATACTGAAGACATCAAACGGGCGTACCGCAGGAAAGCGCTTTCCGTACATCCCGACGTGAATAAGGGTGCAGATGCCGGGGAGAATTTTATTTCAATTAACGAGGCTTATGAAACACTCGTAAATCCTGGCAAAAGGAGAAGTTACGATTACAAGATGGAGACTGGAATTCCTTATATGGACTCCAAACCGGGAGCGCCTGTAAATCGCGACAAACGTTATGGAACAGCTGATCGATACAGAGATGGAAGGAAACCACCACCCAGACCAGCGCCAAAGCCAAAACCACGTTATGAAGTGCTTTTCGAACGGGGAGCATTCATTTTCGTAGCTGGAATCATACTTCTTTCAGTTGTTTTGGCTCTTCGCGATATGATTCTATATTCATCCGATGTTAAACATAACATCGCCGGAGCCGCTGTAGCGATACTTATGACTGTTTTGCTTTATTATGGCTGGAAAAAGTACATCCGGGAATTGCTCGGTTTTAAGAGTAAAACCCAAAAAGATGAAGAAGCCGGTAGATAATTGAAGCTTTCCTTTCGCCTTTAGGCGGAAAATCAATACTTTCGCAGACTATTTGGAACCGAAAGTCCCCGAAATGAGCCAATCCACCGAATCTACCTCCTACCTCGACACTTCAAATTTGCTGATGTTGCTGGTAAAGTGGAGACGTATATTAATTATCGTAGGACTCTTCGCCATCGTGGCTTCATGGATATTTTCAGGACCCACTTTTATTAAGCCAAAGTTCAAATCGACTGTAATTCTTTTCCCGACGACAACGAACTCAATCTCTAAGGCACTCCTCTCTGCGAATCCGGGCGAGAAGTCCGACATCCTTGAGTTTGGCGTAGAAGAGCAAGCAGAACAGATGCTTCAGATCCTCAATTCCGACGATATAAGGAACAATGTCATCAAGAAATTCGATCTCATGAAACATTACCGGATCGATCTTGGCGACAAGTATCCATTCACTGCTATGTACCGTGAGTATCAAAGCAATATCACCTTCGAAAGAACCGAGTTTATGTCGGTAAAGATCGAAGTAATGGATGAGGATGCGCAAATGGCAGCTGATATTGCAAATAATATCGCGAGTGAATTAGACTCAATTAAAACGAAGATTCAACGCGAGAGAGCGATGGAGGGTTTGAGGATTGTGGAACGCACCTATAAAGAGAAAGAACATGCGGTCACAATCATGGAGGATTCGCTGAAATCTCTTGCCGGACGTGGCATTTTCGATTATAAAACACAGGCGGCGATCCTGAATGAAGAATACACAAAAGCATCCTCAGTTTTCTTCAATGAAAAAGCCAGTTTGCCTGTTTTATTGCAATATAAACCGGAAAATGATACTGGTGTTGTTTCAACCAAAGCAAGAATTGCCGGTGCTGAAGCTAAAATGAAGGAATTAAGTACACGTCTCGATAATTTAGCGAAATACGGTGGCGATAATATCGCGCTATTTGAAAACCTGACACTTGAACGTGAAGTGCTTAGCAAACTTCGTGTACAATATCTGAATGCAAAAGTGGATGCCGAAAATAATATCCCCGGAAAATTTGTGGTGAATTCGGGTGATAAAGCCGAGAAAAAATCTTATCCCGTTCGCTGGCTCATCGTCGTTCTCTCCACCCTTTCTTCTCTGTTTTTTGCTTTCGTGGCCATTATCGGTTTCGAAAGCTATATTAAATTAAAAAGAGGTTAGGAAATGGGTGACAAAAAAACAGAGCTTTCCTACTTTGATATGTCCGATATTATCCAATCACTTCTTCGTTGGAAAATTCATTTAATTGTGATTGCTTCTATCACAATCGTAGTTGCAACGGTATTTTCAGGACCCTCATTTATTGAACCGAAATTTAAATCTTATGCGATTTTATACCCATCGAATATTATTCCTTACGGCTCAGAAAGTCAGGTAGAACAAATGTTGCAGATTTTGCAATCGGATGATATTAAACAGCAGATTTTTTCGAAATTTAATTTGATGCAACATTATGGAATTGATGCTGCAGGAGATAAATATGCAATGACTCACTTGCGAACTGAATTTGATGAAAATGTTTCTTTCGCGAAGACAGAATATGAATCAGTTGAAATAATTGTCATCGATAAAGACGCGAAATTCGCCTCGATGATGTGCGATTCGATTATCGACATCATGAATAAAAAGGCAAAAAGTTTGCAACGCGAAAAATCAGAAGAGGTAGTCAAAATATATAAAGATCAGTTAGACCGCAAAAAAATTGAAATGGATTCGATGGAAAATGCGCTGAAAGATCTTAGAACTAAGTATGGTATATTAAATTACGACGAACAGGTAAAAGTAGTGACAAAAGAATATCTCAAAACCCTTTCCCATCCGGGTAATGCTGAAGGAACAAACGAAGCTAAAAAAATGATGGAAAATCTTCAACAAAAAGGTGGTGAGTTTTCCTCGTTGAATGAACATTTATGGAGAGTTCGGGGAAATTATAATGACATTAAACAGCAATATGAAAATGCAATTAAAGATGTGGATAAAATTCTCACCTATTCGAATGTCATTACTTCGCCATTCCCGGCCGAGAAAAAATCTTATCCTGTGAGATGGCTGCTTGTTGTATTTTCAACGCTGTCAACTCTATTGGTTTCGTTTTTGGTGATTATATATTTGGAGCGACGTCTTGTGAAATAATACAATGATTACTGCTAAAACATCGGATTTTTCTGATCTTTTGAAAACCGGTTGGCTTTTCATTATCTGTGCTGCTTTTGTTTTGATGAATACTATTTTCATCGCGAATGGATTTCTTTTATTCAGTCTCCTTCCAATCGCCATACTTATTGTTTTGCTGATGATATTTTCTATCGACAGATTATTACTCATCATCACTTTTGCCACTCCATTTGCCATAAATATCCGGAATGTAGATTTCGGGATGGGCATGAGTTTACCCACGGAACCGTTGATGTTCGCCATCATGATACTATTTTTTGTGAAGCTTTTGTATCAGGGGAAATTCGACAGAAAAGTAATCTCACACCCGATTACATTGGTGATTCTCATCAATATTATATGGATGCTTGTAACAACGATCAGCAGCACTATGCCGTTGGTTTCAGTGAAATTTCTGACCTCTCATTTGTGGTTTATCTGTTGCTTTTATTTTCTGGGAACTCAGTTGTTCAAAAATGAGCCGAATATCCGTCGGTTTATCTGGCTTTATGCAATTTCCTTAATCGCCATCATTGGATACACGATTTATCGTCATTATGTTTTCGGGTTTACGGAGAAGTCAGCGCATTGGGTGATGTCGCCTTTCTATAACGATCATACTGCCTATGCCGCGATCATTGCTATGTTTATTCCCATTTTTATCGGATTTGTTTTTGATATGAAATATACACTCTTCACACGACTAATGGCGGCATTCATTTCCATCATTTTTTTAGTTGCGATGGTGCTCTCATACACGCGCGCTGCATGGCTGAGTCTCGCCATTGCATTGATTATATTTCTCATAATGAAATTCAGGGTGAAGTTTAAATATCTCATGTATGTCGGTGTTGGACTCATTGTTTTATATTTTGCCTATTATCCACAAATTGAAAGAAAATTAGAGAAAAACAGACAGGATGCCAATTCCAATTTCACAAAACATCTTCAATCTATATCTAATATATCGACAGATGCTTCCAACCTCGAGCGATTTAATCGTTGGAAATCGGCATACAGAATGTTCAAACTAAAACCTGTCCTAGGTTGGGGACCCGGTACCTATATGTTTAAATATGCACCCTTTCAACATTCGAACGAAATGACCATCATTAGTACGAACGCCGGAGATCGTGGAAATGCGCATAGCGAATATATCGGACCGCTTGCCGAGCAAGGTGCGTTCGGAATGATTTCATTTATATTAATTGCAGGTGTAGTTATTTATCGTGCAGTTATTTTATATAATAGATTAACCGATAAGGGACTTCGAACCATTGTCATCGGACTCCTGCTCGGAATAATTTTCTCGATACCGATAAAGCTGCAATTCCTTTCTGGGGATTTATTGCGATTATAGTTGCGATAGACCGATATCACTCACCCACCGCTGCCGGCATAAACCTGCACACCAGCGATGATAAATCGTCATTAAATGCAAAACGCGTATTAAATTCCTGAAGAGTTTGCATAAGTTTTTCGTTCAGTCTTTCTGAACTTACATTGCCTGCATTATTTTGCATGAATTCCTGAACACGTTCAATTCCGAATTGTTGCTTATCAACATTCTCGGCATCGGCAACTCCATCTGTATATAAAAGCAAAGTGGTGTTGGGTTCTATTTTTTTAAACCCGGTATTGATGAATGGTAATTTATCGAACATGCCGAGTCCCGTCGTTCCTTCCTGTAATAATTCTGTCTTGCCATTGCACTCAATAACAGGCGGTGGGTGACCTGCATTTATATAGGTTAATTCGTGTGTTTGTGAATGATATTTCGCGATAAAAAATGTGATGAACTTTTCTCCTTTTGCAGAATTTGTTACACATTCATTTAATTCAACCGCGAGCGCTTGCAATGTAGTGAAATGTTTTATTAACGCGTGCAGATTTGCCTGAAAATTCGACATCAACAATGCCGCCGAAACTCCTTTTCCCGAAACATCGGCAATGCAGAGAACGAGTTCGTTTTCATTCAACAAAAAATAATCATAATAATCGCCGCCCACTTCCTGATGTGGAAGATATGTTGCTGCTAATTCCCAATTTTCATTCGCTATCATCTGCACAGGAAAAAGCATGGTCTGCATTTTTGCTGCAAGATCCATCTCCATCTTCACCCCGGCCTGTTTCATCTGATCTTTATAAAATCTTTTATTCTCGATCGCCACCATAATTAAATTCGTAATGATCTGAACAAAAGGAAGAATATCATCATTATAATTTAATTCCTCGTTCGAATAATCTCCAATCAGAGCGTAAGCTAAAGGCTGATCTTTATGAATGACTGGAATTACTGTAGAAAATCCGGCAAGAACCGGATCCGCATCATTTAATGCGGTAACATATTTATAAGGTTGGAGTAATGTATTTACATCGATGCTGCGGATGCTGCTATCTGCACCATGTAATAAAGCACATCTCCACCGCTTTGCATCATCGGTCTTGCCTGTATCCAGCATAAAAAGCGCAATACTGCCAATCTTGAGCTCGTCGCTAAGAACACGCTCGTAGTTACTTAAAAGTTGATGCGTTTTTTGATTTTGATTAATCGCTTTTGTGATCTCAAGCAGGATATGAAGCTGAAGCTCTTTAAGTCTGATTTCAGCAATCACCCTGTCTGTGAGGTCAGCTTCCCGCCGCGCCTTTTCTTCCTGCGATTGCATCATTCCCCATTCAGTACCTTGCTTTTTTGGAAGGCTTCAACATTTCGATGATCTCAGGAAGTTTTTTAATCAAAGCTAATTCCTTCATCTTCTCTCTCGCTTCTCTCGTCGGACTACCAAAATAAGTTTTGTTCCCTTCTAACGATTTGGCAATGCCGGATTGTCCAAGAACAACAGCACCATCACCAATCGTCAAATCTTTCTGAACACCTACTTGTCCCCACAAAACAACATTATCGCCGATTCTTACGACACCCGAAATACCCACCTGGGCTGCGAAAAGACAATGTTTTCCGATTACAGTATCGTGACCGACATGCACCTGATTATCGAGCTTCGTTCCTTCCCCAATAATAGTATCTGAAGAAACACCTTTATCGATTGTACAACAAGCACCGATTTCAACGTGATCGTGAATTACAACGCGACCACACGAATGAAATTTACGATTGTTATCAGGTGTACGATGATAATAAAAAGCATCCGAACCAACGACTGTATTTGAGTGAATAATGACGTTATCGCCAATTTGTGTATGATCGTAAATACTGACGTTCGAGTGAATAATACAGTTACTTCCGATTTTCACAGAATTCCCGATAAACACTCCGGGTTGAATAACAGTATCCTTGCCGATAAGGACATTATCGGAGATTGAATTTGCTGAAGTTACGAAGGGTCTGAAATGTTTCGTGAGTGCATTATAATCGCGGAAAGGTTCATCAGAAAAGATAACACATTTTCCTTCGGGACAAGGCACTTGTTTGTTGATGATGATGACAGAAGCCTCCGAATACAGGGCTTTGTCGTAGTACTTTGGATGATCAACAAATGTGAGGTCACCTGCCTGAACAACATGAATTTCGTTGATACCTGTTACAATAAAATCGGGATCCCCGGAGAAGGGAGCGTTGATGAGTTTTGCCAGATCCCTTAATTTTTTTGGAGTGGTAAATTTCATAGTCTTGTTTTAGTAGTTTGCAAGGGGTGGAGACGCGATGTATTGCCTCTCTATCCCTCAAAACTTGTGTAAAGATACAAAGATTTCTGCAAAGCTGATAATTTTCTACCCATTGTCACTACAACAAGAGCAAGTTAGTTTCGAGTCAAGGTTCGCTAAACGTAGAATAACTTGTATTATTACGCACTATACTAATAGTTTTTTGGATTATTCCAATAGAAAACGTGATTTTCGATCACATTATTACCGTTTTGAGCTCTAACAAATATAGCCAATTCAGGAAAAAATTCACGAAAATTCTGATGAAAAAAATCATAATCGGCAATCAATTGATTTACAGAACCCTCCATTCGGATCGAAGACTTTATCCTGACTGACATTGCAGAAAGTATTCTTTTAATTCCCTCAACATCCTTGTAAGTCACTAACCAGTTTTGACTCACCATATACGGAATCATTCTCTGAATCCTGTCGGGAAGAATCGATTGATATTTTTCCATCGTGTTGAATACTTTCTCTGCAAAATATTCGAGAGAGACGGAGGAATATCTGTCAAAATCGACTGCCAGAAAATGATCCATAAATACATCCATTATCACCGGCGAATATTTATGGTAATCCGGTCTCAGCTTCACTTTTGCTTCCATGACCGTAGGATTCGTGTCTGTGAAACCATCTATTTGTCGGTGAAGCAGAATTCCTTCGGAAATCTTTTTTGGGTAGTTGAGATGATCTTTTCCCTTCACCCGATCGGCAATGAAATTACCAATCATTTCCTCTTCAGAATGAGAAGAGAGAAACAAATGGGCTAAAAAATTCATTTGGAATTAATTTTTCATTGTAGAGACGCAATGCATCGCGTCTCTACAATGTGTCGGTCATCGAACTTTCCCCACATAAGAAAAATTCCGTGTATCGACTTTGATAATTTCGCCGATATTCACGAATAACGGAACCTGAACTGTTGCTCCGGTCTCGACAGTCGCGGCTTTCAGTGTATTGGTAGCCGTGTCTCCGCGCAATCCGGGCTCAGTATATGTGACTTCAAGTTCGACGAACAATGGTGGTTCGGCAGAAATTGGATTATCACCCTCAAAAGCAACTTTCACAATCATTCCTTCTTTCATGAAACCCGCGCCGGTACCAAACATTTCTTCGGAAACATAAATCTGCTCAAAAGTTTCCGGGTCCATACAAACCAAATGAGCGTTTTCTTTAAAAATATATTGCAACTCACGATAATCGATACGGACCAAACTCACCTCTTCACCTGCCCTGAAACGATATTCAACAAGTTTACCACTTTTCAAATTCCGCATCTTTGCCTGATAAAATGCTCGCAGGTTGCCGGGTGTACGGTGCTGATATTCAATAACGGCGCATAATTCGCCATTAAACCTGATAATTGAACCTACATTAATATCGCCTGTATTTGCCATTTGATTTGAGTTGATTTTTTGAGAAGGAATGCAAAGATAGGCTTTGGAGTCGGAAGAAGCAAAAGAGGTGTGAGTCATGAGTGAAAGAGTGAAGGAATGAAAGAGTGAAGGAATGAAAGAGTGAAGGAATGAAAGAGTGAAAGAGTGAAGGAATGAAAGAGTGAAAAGGGAAAACATTCCCCTCTCGAGAGGG
>JAHEYM010000337.1:2080-4807 GCA_023251595.1 Bacteroidota bacterium | reverse complement strand
ATCTACTCCCATTCCTGATGTAAAAGAAGTTCCGGCATTATTTGAAATTCCTGCCCATGTGTCGCGTACATTGCTGTTGTTATCTCTATATAACATTGCGACTGTATTTCCGGAACAAACCACTGCACCGGGACAGCAATCGCATACGGTGGATGTCATACTACTCCAACCATTTGCTTTTCGATCAATAGAAAATGTAGCTCCGAAATCGGTTGATTTTGACACCACCCATCTTGCTTCACCGAAAGTGGAATTAAATTTCATAAATCCAACAATCGGATTTCCCAAAACATCTGTTGTTACGGTCGGAAATCTGGAAATACTATCTGCAATATTATCTATTTGAACCGGAGCAGAAAATGTCATTCCACCATTGTATGAATGCACACAAAATATATGACAGGTGTCCATATTTTCGGGCGATTGTTTGAAAACGACATAAACCGTGTCGCCATGTGTGGCGATATCGGGACCCATCCAACCGCCACCGGCTACTGTCATCCACATTGGATTTAACATGACGGGAGTAGTGAAAGATGCGCCGTTCCAACGCGAAAATCTTACACTGCTTGGATGCCACCAAACTACCAATGGATTGCCGCCGCCATTCAATGCGATACGTGGATGTTCATTTCCATAGGCGGAAGTTGCTATATTAGTCCCCATTCCCCATGTGATGCCGCTTTGCGCTGACACATTTATTGATATAACAAGTGCGAGTAGAGTGATTGTTTTTTTCATAAAGGCGAAAGTATGGTAACTTATCATAAATTCCAAATTTTAGTTGTGTTTTATAGTTGTCTCTATTGTTTTCATCAAAAGAATTGCGTACTTTCGTTAAATAATTTACACTATTACCCTCAAAAACATGAAAGCTAAAACTAATATTTCAATAATTGTATTAATCGGAATTGCAAACCTTCTCACCTTCTGCACGAAGCCCCCTGTTCCTTGTTTCGCAACCGATAAAGGTCAAACATCGAGAGTGAACGAAGAAGTGCAGTTCGATGCTACATGTACGACGGAGGCAACTTCATACTCGTGGAACTATGGCGATGGAAATTCGGGGACAGGCATTACCAGCAAACACAAATATCAGACTGTCGGTACATATATAGTTACGCTGACTGCGAGTAATAAGGGTAATTCTTCCATCATCGAAAAGAATATGGCTGTGACCCCTTAGTATTCATTAATAGCAGAAAAAGAATTATTAAAACAATTTGCTCATTCAATTATTTTGAAGCGTTAAGCATCACCGTAAAAGTACTTCCGGATCCGTATTCACTCTCTAAAGTAATTTTTCCACCCTGTGCTTCAATAAATTCTTTTGAAATCGAGAGCCCGAGTCCCGTGCCTTCTTTTTTTGAGCCTGGAACGCGAAAATACCGATTAAATATTTTGTCTTTATATTGGGGGGCGATACCTTGTCCGCTGTCTTTTACAATGAAACTAATTGTAGATTCATTGTCCTTTATTGTGATTAAAACCTTCGTGTTCTCATGAGAATAACGTATCGCGTTTGAAATTAAATTCGTGAGCACCCATGCAGTTTTCTCGCTATCAGCCAGTACTTTTGGCATATTTTCGGGCGCATTAATTTCCAGTTTAATTTTCTTTTGTTCAGCTATCGTTTTATTTGCCTGAATCGCATAATTTATAATTTCAAGCGGATCTGCCGGAATAATTCCAAGCTGAATATTTCCGCTTTCAACCTGCGTCATATTCAGCAACTCACTTGTGATATTGAGTAATCTTGAAGAATCTTCTTTGATACTCTCGATCAGATTTTTTTGTTCATCATTAATTTTACCGATCTGCTCGTTCTCCAATAATTGGAGACTCATTTTGATGGAAGAAATAGGGGTTTTTAATTCGTGTGAAACGGTGGCGATAAAATTTGTTTTTGCAAAATCCAATTCTTTATATGGTGTAACATTTCTTAAAATAATTACATGACCAATTACCTGTTTTGTTTTTTCACCCGTTGGAAGAATGGATATATTAAGAATTTCTTTCTCGAAATAACTTTCTTTTCCATCAGCAAAAATCTTTACCGGCTTCTTTTCAATTTGAGTGGAAACTTTTTCGGCATTCGATATATCCTGTAAAAGCGAACGCACAAGATCATTGTGAATAGACAGTTCCTGCGAATTTTTGCCGATCACATCTTCGCTTTTTAATCCCGCGATTTTTAACGCTTCTTCATTTGCGAATATAATTTTTTTGTTTTCGTCGAGTCCGATAACAGGATCATGCATATTATTGATCAGCGTTTCTATTCGTTTCTTTTCTTTCATCAGTTTTGCAAGACTGCTGTCGTTATATTCTTCCAGTTTTTCTGCCATCGTGTTGAAAGAGGCTGCCAATTCACCAAATTCGCTCTGGCTCTGAAAATGAACTCTCTGTGAATAATTTTTCGCTGCGATTTCTTTAATACTTTCTGTTAATTCCTTGATCGGATTGGCGATACTCCCGGGGAGATTAATCAAAAGTGAAAATGCAATCAGGAAACAAAATGTTCCGGTAATCGCGATCCAGATCGTTGCATTATTTGCCGTTTCAGTTGCTTTAAGACTTTTACGCTGAATGGCATCCATGTTTAATTTCATGATGTCATTAATATCGCTTCTGATTTTTTTTGCCGATGTTGAATCAAAATTATGCTCTTTGAATTGTGCGAAGTGTGACGAAAGATTATTGGTAAATTCCGATTCCCCTACTTCC
>JAHEYM010000337.1:0-2070 GCA_023251595.1 Bacteroidota bacterium | reverse complement strand
GCGAGTTGTAATTCGCTTCTAATATATTTTTCGTGTCGGAAGATAGTGTATTCACCTGTTTGGCACCGATCACTGCAAGGACAATGATCAGGATGAATAATAATCCGACATTAAGCCGGAGTTTTGTTTTAATTTTCATGAGAGTATTACTAAATCTATTTTATTTGAAGAAATCTTTTTCAGGAGTTCGTTGAAAACGTTTGTCGCGAGAATGACTCTGAACAAATTGAGATGTGGTTTTCCAATACATATTGTAGTAATATTTCTGGCTTCCGCCTGTTCTATAATTGCTTTCGCCACATTGGTGTTTTGCACCTTAATAATTTCCGCGCCCAATTCTGTGGCGAGCTTGAAATTGTTTATCAGATGTCTTTGTTTGTCGAGCGGAATTTTATCACTATCTTCTTTGGGTGTCTGAACATATAAAACGTACCATTGACTGTGATAATAATTCGCGAGTCTTGCTGTTTTACGAATTACATTTCTCGCGGTATCTTCATTGCTGCTGATGCACGACATAAATCTTTCGTGCTTCATGACATGTTCTTTCGTGACTTCCGTCTCCACTTTTCTTTCGACCTGTGAAGCCACTTCTTTTAATGCCAATTCGCGTAATTGCAAAATATGTTCGCTCTTGAAAAAATTTTTCAGCGCGGCTTCAATTTTTTCCGCATGATAAATTTTGCCTTCTTTCAAACGAATAATTAATTCATCAGCCGTTAAATCAATATTCACCACTTCATCGGCAAAACCAAGAACTTTATCGGGTATTCGTTCTGTTACTTCAATTCCGGTGATGGCTTTTATTTCATCATTTAAACTTTCTATATGTTGAATATTTACGGCGGAAATAACATTGATCCCGGCTTCAAGAATTTCGAGCACGTCCTGCCAACGTTTTTCATTTTTACTTCCTTCGATGTTTGTATGCGCGAGTTCATCTACAATCACCACTTCGGGACGTAAATTAATAACGGCCTGCACATCTAATTCCTCTAATTCTTTTCCTTTATAAAAAAGTTTGCGTCGCGGAATGAGGGGAAGACCTTCCAGTAAATCGTGTGTTTCTTTCCGAAAATGTGTTTCTATATAACCGATTTTTACATCGATACCGTTTTTCAAAAGAGCGTGTGCTTCCTGCAACATCCGGTAAGTTTTTCCTACACCGGCGCTCATACCTATATATATTTTGAACTTACCGAGCCTCGATTTTTTTATGAGGTCGAGAAAATGCTGAACATTTTCGTCACGCTCTGTCATTACACGAAATTAAATAACAGTTCTCTATATCCGGAACAGCATTGCAAAAATAATTCTGCTTTCTGTTGTCACCAGATCGGGTCTCCAATCCGGAGTTAAGCTTAATGGCGTCCAGGTATATCCTGTTGGCGAAGTAACACCACCATGACCGGCGAAATAGCCGACACTAGCACCACGACGAACATATTCAAATCTAAATTCCACGCTTTGGCTTGGCATCCAACTTAAATTAGTTGACCAATCCCAACCGGTAAACTGATCGCCGGGATTTGCACTGAATGCATGTGTACCAAATGAGGTTGTTGGATTAGCGGGATTCGGAATCGGGCTTGCATCGCCTGTCGGATATAAAACAAGATACCGGCCGGGATTATGCATAAGTCCGCCGCCAATGGTCCAGGCTAATTTATTTTGATGAAACCATATACGATTGTAAAACATTTCACTAATAAAAAATTGGGCAGGACCTTTAACGGGATCGCTGTGAAAGCCATTTACACCATCTCCGGTTTCTTCACCGATATCGCATGTCAGAGACAAAGCCATCTGACTTATTCCATTCGATTTTTTATTGTGATAATATCTTGCTAAAAAGCTATCGTCGGAATGAAATCTGTGTCTGCCTACCAAACCGCCGGCATCTGATCCATAATAATCATTTGTGAGTAATTTAATATTTTCATTCGGGCACCACGTAATATTTCCTCCAAATCCGGGCATATCATTAAACATTCCATAACTCTGCCAGCCATTAATAAGCCAGGGTTCTATTTTTAATTTAGAGGAAGGATAAATCTGAATTCTCATTCC
>JAHEYM010000336.1 GCA_023251595.1 Bacteroidota bacterium | reverse complement strand
TGCTGAAAATCCTTCAGGAGCTTCAGAAAAAGAATGGTGAATTGAAAGGAGTTGCAATTCTTGTACGAAGTAATCATGAAGGTTCTGATGTTGCTTCATTTCTTCTAGAGAAAGGTTATACAAAAATTGTGAGTGCCGATTCTTTACTGATCTTTAATATTCCTCAGATTCGTTTTCTGATGAATATATTGAAGTATGTTCATCATCCCGAAGATAAAATTGCACTTGCCGAAATATTAAAGTTTTATTCCGTCCTCAGCAATAATAAAAATGTTGTTGAAAATGATCATTTTCTTTTTTCTTCAGCAGGAACAAATCGATATCCTTCTTCACCATTTCTCCCCGAAAATTTTAAACGGGAACTGAGTAGACTTCGACATCTTCAACTCTTTGATATGGTGTCGGAGATCATTAAACTCTTCGGACTCGATCGCGAACCCGATGCCTATATTCAACGTTTTCAGGATTTGATTATAGATTTCTTATCTAATAATTCTCCGGGACTCGCCGCATTCCTCGTATGGTGTGAAGAAAGCAATGAAGCCCGAAACGCTTCTGTCACAATTCCTGAAGATGATGATTCAATTACCATTATCACTATTCATAAAGCAAAAGGTTTACAGTATCCTGTGGTAATTATTCCATTTGCAGATTGGTCATTTTCGAAGTTGAGTAAAAATATTCTTTGGTTATCACCCGAAGAAAAACCATTTTCTGAAATTCCTGTATTACCTGTCGGAGCAACTTCTGCGCTTGAAAATACTGTGTTTGCCACCGGATACCAAGAAGAGCGGAACATGAATTATGTCGATAATCTTAATCTTTTATACGTAGCTTTTACCCGCCCAAAAGAAAAACTATATATATGTTGTAAAAACTTTAAAGAAAATAAACTGAACAGTGCTTCTCAATTAATTCAGTCTGCCTGTAATGATATGATTGTTGACGGTGGAAGATGGAATGAAACACATACAATTTTCGAATCCGGAACGGATGAACTTCTCCCTAAGATATCTCCCTCTACCCAACATATTAAAGTTTATGATACCCGTCTCACGAAATATATAAATACTTCATGGCGCACTCGTCTGGTGATTAAAACCGGTAATTATTCACCCGAAAAAATGATGGGTTCTGTCAAAGACGATAAGGTTGCACATGGAATTCTCATTCATAGAATATTATCTTCAATTATAACCACAAATGACGTGGAAGATGTTTTAAAAGGAATGGTATATCAGGGAATTTTAAAAGAAGAAGAAGTTCCTGAGAGTAATGGACTGTTCCAATCTGTGTTATCAATTGATTCGGTGAAAGATTGGTTTTCTGATCGCTGGCAAGTACAGACCGAACGCGAAATACTGATGCCTAACGGTACTATTTATCGTCCAGACCGCCTGATGATTGATGATGACCAGGTAATTATTGTTGATTATAAAACAGGCGTTCCCCGCGAAGAATATACCGATCAAATAAAAGAATATGAATCCGCCCTAACAGGAATGGGCTACAAAAACATCAAAAAATATCTCTTATATATCACCCAAAAACAAGTGCAAGAAATAATTTAACTAACCCCTAACCCCTAATCCCTGAAAACTTTTCTCTCAATTTTATCCAAACAGCTCATCGTTGATTTCGGAGACAAAATCTCCGATCTTACGATTGTTTTCCCAACCCGTCGTGCCTGCATATATTTTAAACGTGTATTGGCATTGAACTTTGGAAAACCACTCCTGTCGCCACTCATCCAGCCATTCGAAGATTTTATGAGTTCGATCAGTACCGATATGGTGGTAGATCAGCTCACGCTTTGTGTTGAATTGTTTGATATTTATAAAAAGTATTATCCTGAGGCGATTTTTGAGAAGTTTTATCCTTGGGGCTCACTTGCATTAAATGATTTTGATGAGATTGATAAAAACCTGATTAACGCTCAATCACTTTTCAAACGAATGAGCGATATCCGTGAAATTGAACAACAATTTCAACTCGATGCCGATGATCTTGAATCTTTCGCTTCTTTTTGGGAAACCATCTCGGGACAAGAACCCGAGGGATTGAAAAAAGAGTTCGTGAATTCCTGGATTTTACTCGGTAAGTTATATATAGATTTACAGAAAACACTCGAATCGAAAAAGATGTGTTACGCTGGAATGATCACACGTAAAATTGCTGCCAATGTTGATTCATGGCTTTCTACATCAGAAGTACCCACAACAATTTTTGCCGGATTTCATGCCTTACCTTTGGGTGAAGAAAAAATTATTGATGCGTACATTCGGACGGGTAAAGGGAAAATATATTTCGACACCGATGAAGTATATGTGGATGATCATTCTCAGGAAGCCGGAAGATATTTCAGAAAATCAAAACTGTTTATTGACGGAGAACATTGGAAATTTAAAGATTTCGGTTCTTCACCTAAAACTATATATATAACTGCAGCTCCTTTAAATATCGGACAATCAAAACTATTGGGTCTGGATTTAGCTGCTTTGGGAGAGAAAGATTTATCTTTTGCTCAAAACTCTGTCTTGGTACTGCCCGACGAATCCCTATTGTTTCCGGTGCTTTCTTCTATTCCCGATGAAGTAAAAGCACTCAATGTCAGTATGGGTTATCCTTTGAAAAACAGTTCTGTGTTCTCTTTTATTCTGCAGATTCTCGAATTGCAGTTAAATGCGAAGAACACTGTATTTTATCACAAAGATGTGGTTTCTATTCTCAATCATACTTTTGTTCAGACAGCAACTGCTGAAAATATTCCTGCATTACTTCGTCAGATCATGAAAAGCAATTGGGTTTACATTGACAAATCTCAGTTGGTAAAAGAGGAGGAAGGTTTATTATCTCTCTTATTTTCAAAGGTTGAAAAAATTACATTGATAATTCCCTGGTTGAAAAATGTATTGAATAAATATATTTTGTATCGCTCTGAAATAAAAGATCAGGATATTGATCCCGAAGCAGAATTTGCTTTTATGTTTTACACTCTTTTCACCCGTCTCGAAAATATTGTAGAAACCCGTCTTCCGGATATTGATTTGAAAATGCTTATACGGCTTTTGAAAGAGATCGCTGCGAGTGCGTCTGCACCATTTCGCGGAGAACCCCTGAAAGGTCTTCAAATCATGGGTTTTCTCGAAACACGCGTACTCGATTTTAAGAATGTTTTCATCATGTCGGTGAATGAAGAAATTATTCCTGAAGGAAAAGCAAAACAATCTTTTATTCCATATAACATTCGTAAGGCATTGCGTTTGCCGGTTGCAGAAGATCAGGATTCTGTTTCTGCTTACCATTTTTATCGTCTCCTGCAAAGAGCAGAAAATGTGTACTTGTATTATAATTCTGAGGTGAGAAATGGCAGGGGAGGGGAGATGAGTCGATGGATTTTGCAAATTGAATATGAACTGAAAAAAAAATTTCCCGATCAGATCAATATTGTTCGTCGATCCTTATCCACACCTATTGTAAATCATCTTCCTTCAGCCATCGCAATAAAAAAAGACGAGGCAGTTATGAAAGTCTTATCGCGCTACACATCAACCGAAGACGCTATTAATAAACCCTTCTCGGCATCTGCACTTTCACAATATATTAATTGTTCCTTGCAGTTTTATTTCCGGTATATTGCCCGTCTCGATGAAGAAGACGAAGTAGAGGAAGAGATGACCGCCGCTTCATTCGGGAAAATATTTCATGCAGCGATTGCTAAAATATATACAAGTGGAGAAGTATATAGTTCCGAAAAAATACTTGCATTAAAAAAGGATTCTGCGCTGAGAATCGAAAATGCTTTTAAAGAAGAGTATGCTGAAATTAATTCGCTCGAGGGCAAAAATTTACTTCTGAAAAATGTTTTAATCGAACTCCTGAACCGAACACTGGATATGGATGCTGCAAGGGCTCCGTTTACACTTCTGACGACGGAAGGAGATATGAAAGTGAATCAGAAATTAGTAAATAATAATTCAGTTGTTTTTTTCGGCCGACTCGATCGCGTAGAACAAGATCAGGTTGGCATTTCGATTCTTGACTACAAAACCGGCTCTGTTACTATAAAAAATTCTTCTATTGAAGAATGGTTTAGCAAACCCGAATATAAAGCAATGTTTCAGACAGCTTTTTATGCTTATCTGCTACATAAATCCGATAACTATGATGCCATTCGTGGCGGCTTAATTCCCCTGAAAAATATCAGTAATGGTGTATCTTGGCTGAAAGATGGAGCATTAATTCAACAAAACGAATTTGAAGAATTTGAGTCACGTCTTACCTCACTGGTTTCCGAAATTTTAAACCCCGATATCTCTTTTTCTCAAACTTCGGATCTAAAAAGGTGCGTTTATTGTCCGTTTATCGGGATCTGTGGGAGGTGATTTCAATCAATTATCACAATTTTCCCAATAGCTATTTTCTTCTCACCTGATTCTACCTGCCAGAAATAAACTCCTGGACTGAATAAAGTATTTATTTCGACCCGTTCACCTTTTGATGATGTGGTTGGAAGTAGAGAACTATATACTTTTTGACCCAAAACATTATATATATAGAAAGCGGCTGAGTTAGCACTACTTAGATTATATTCCAAAATAAAACTTCCGTTATTCGGATTGGGATATACAGATATTTCATTCACGCATGGAATTACACCAACCATAACAGTATCGCTGGTTCGGCAATGTGATGATAAAAGTGAGTCAGAAACTGTAAGTACATAACTCATTGTTTGCGGTGGCGATGCAAATGGTTGTGCAGCACTATAATTGCTCAGATAAACCTGCGGGTTCCATTCGTAAGTAACACCGGTTACTTCAGAAGTTCCGATTTGCATATTATATCCTTCACAAATTTGCTGATCTGATC
>JAHEYM010000335.1 GCA_023251595.1 Bacteroidota bacterium | reverse complement strand
TTGACAATGCTTTTATTTGGTATGAACTTAAACAGATTGGTTTAGGCGATAACTTTTTTAAGACTGTAAATAATTCAATCAAAAACATTTCTGATAATCAAGCTGGTTATATAGAAATTTACAAAAATGTTCGAAGATTTGTAATAGAAAAATTTCCTTATGGTATTTATGACAGAGTGAATTTTAGGAAAAAGGAAATCCGAATCATCGGAGTGATTCATTTTAAAAGAAATGTAACAATATTAAAAAAACGGATATAAAAATTGTATCTTTGAGGGGCTAGAAGCCAAATAATGGGAGTCATCAGAGAACCAAATAACGTAGATTTCTATGTGCTTGATAAGCCTTAGACTATTAGGCGAATTCCGGCTACTGAAATATTGCTAAATTATTTCTATTTTTGTCTTACTAACAACAATAAAAATGCAAGAGCTTACGAATCATATCGATCAAATTCAAAAAATGTGCATGATACATCATGTAAAGTCACTTTTTGCGTTCGGGTCAATTACCGGGAATAATTTTCGGGCAGATAGTGATATTGATCTTGTGGTTGATATTTATGATAATGATCCGCTGGAATACTCCGATAATTATTTTGAATTAAAATTTTAACTTGAAAATTTATTGAAACGTGAAATTGATTTGCTTGAAGATAAAGCAATAAAAAACCCCTACTTAAGGAAAGAGATCGACAAAACAAAAGTTCTGGTTTATGGAAGATGAAATTAGAACTTGGCTTTCAGATATTAAACAGGCGATATCGGAGATTAATTCATTTCTTCCGGAAAAGAAAACTTTCTTGTTTATAAAAATGATCTGAAAACTATAAGAGCTGTTGAGCGAAATATAGAAATCATTGGTGAAGCGGTTAATAGAATTCTGAAAAAAGACTCTACTTCTTCAATTTCTATCGCGAAAAGAATAGTAGGAACAAGAAATATGATTATTAACGGCTACGACACTGTTTCTGACGATATTATTTGGTCAATAATTGTCCGGGAATTACCTGAATTGGAAAAGGAAATCGATAATTTATTGTCGAAATAAAAATTACTGACGATTTATTCCTTCACAAATTTCACCCCATACTCTTCCTTGTTGGTTTTGAGCTTCACCAGATAAATTCCTGCATTTAATTCTACGACTGGAATGGATATTTTTTGGTTGGGCGATACATTTTCTTTTGTTGTTATTATTTCTCTCCCCAAAATGTCAAATATTTTTAATCGGACATCGCCGTACATATTCGGAGGAGGTGTTATGAATAAATTATTTCGGTCAATAAACCATTTTAGTGATGTAATACCGGGCGAATTTTCTCTAATTCCACTACAGGGAAATGCATAATAAATTCCTGTGTTTGTTCCAACGAGGATTCCACTTCCATAATTAAAAGAGAACAATTCTGAGGCAGCGCATGACTCATCGAAAGAATAACCGGTCGAAGTATTTGCGTATTCGATATTCCCTGACCAGCCATTCCATGATGCAATACCATGATGTTTGGTGCCACAAAAAATAAATTCACCACACTTTGCAAGAAAAGCATACTTGACATAATAAAGTGAGTCGTCTTGAAATGTTCCCGTTGAAGTACTTAGTATATCATATGTTCCACTTGGATATAATTTTATCAACCCTCCCCCCATCGTTGTAATATAGGTAGTAGAATCGTAGTAGTACGGAATTCCCGGCAAAACTCCAGTGACATTAAAATTATTTATAATAATATTGGAAGTGTCATAAACGGTCCATTGCGTGTTTTCATAAATTGCTATTCCGCGATCTGTTCCGATATATAGCTTATTATATGGATTGACATGAGAAATAATAGTGAATGTAATTTTATTAGAAGGCAAAGGTGCATTGGAAGTGTCTATATATGAATAAATCGTTCCGTCGAAAATTACAAGACCACTATCGGTACTGATATAATGACTTCCACCGTCATACATCACATGGTTTATAATTTGACTCGGCAGAAGCGAGGTGTCGAGCCCGGCAATACCATATATTCCTTGGTTTGTTGCATAAGGAGGGTTTGGATTGCTCGGATAATTTGCTTCGAAAGCATTCACATTTGCTGTGTTGACATAATCGGGCACACCGTGATAATCTAAGATGCGGAACGGAGGATAAGTAGATTGCTGATCGAAATAAAAAATACCATATTTATTGGATATAGCACCATCTACAAGCGCAGTTGCATTACAATATGGGTTGAACAGAAAATCTATAGTTTGTGTAAAGCTGGTCCCGTTATAAATATATATTTTTGTATTATAGAAAGAGGAAGTGGAATAATAGTAATTGCCAGCAATGACCCATGGACGGCTCAAGGAATCAAGATTAAAATTGTCAATATAAATATAACCAATCGGAAGTGCATGTACGATCCAAGTAATTCCATTATATTCGTATAATTTATTTGCGCTTCCACTAACCCATATATGACCGTTTCGTCCAGCAACTAATTGTTTTAATTTATCGGAACCGAATGGAGCATCTGTGGAGTCAAATATAATACTGAGCACGTTCGGTATAACATGAATTTCGTGTTCACCTTCTATCCATAAAGTGCCAAGTGTATCGACATCCCAGTCCTTATAATAAAAATTAGAGGGTAAAATGCCCATGGATGTAAATAAACCCTGATGAAAAAACAGTACTTCATTGCCGAGAACGTAAGCGGAAGTATCACTTATTATTTTTATATTGTTTATATTTGAAGAATAAGGAAACAATTGCCAGGAAGTCCCATCATAAATTCCAAGCACGTTGTTTGCGGTAGCCCAGATATTTCCATTCGGAGAAATTCCTATATCATTAATATAAAAATTCATCAGTGGACCTAAATTGATATTTTGATACGACTGGAGTAATGTGTCATATCGAGCGATAAATGAGCTGTCTTTCAAAAAGAAATAATTCCCTTTTCCATCGGGCAGCACAGTTCGCATCGCATAATGTTCCGCCCAGCGATAATCATTATCCAGCGTCACCCTGTTTTTTATCTGAAGACCTCCATTCCTGATTGTGTAGAGTGAGGAGTCGCGTATCATAACTCTTGAATGAGTCGGATTTGCGTAGTCATACGGAATTTCCTTGACCTCCATCATAGACCAGAACTGTGCGGAGCATAAATGCGAAAAAAGTAAAAGAGGTAGGATAAAAGCGATTTTATTCATTATCTCCTGTATTAAAAGTCACTTCAAAGATAGGTAATTTGAATGGATTTTCAACCGAAAAAAGCCAAGATTACAACATCCTGTTAATGGTTCACCGACGCTCATCCTGCACCCACCCGCGTGAGGGATTGTAGCGGAAAAGCCCGCAGTCTTGCCTCAGGCAAGACGAGGACTTGCAGCGAAAGCCCGACCTCGCCTCAGGCGAGGGCACGCCCGGATCAAAAAGCACCATTGAATCCTCATCACGAAGGGATAAATCGAAAGAAAATTTCTGTCACTCTGTCAACCCATTCCTAAGCCCTTCCCACCTGTGATTCTCTCTTTTGTTCAATATGTGAAGAACTCTTTTCTTTAATTCGGGAGAACTTTCTAAAATCAATTTCATTTTTCTTCCGATGATGTGCGCTGAAATAATATTCTCCCACAAGGCGGGTTCTACATCCCGATACTTCTCAAAAATGTCATAATGAAATTGAAATACTTCATCGACATTCCAATCGAAATACGCATCAATAATATTGTCGATATCTGTTAAGTCATGTGTACGGTGAGTACGATCACTCCAACTTATCAACTTCAACATTATTAGCCCTTCGATCGGACATGTTTTTAATGTCAGATCTCCCGAATTAATCGTATCGACAAACGGAAATACCTCAAGAAATCCCGGCATTTGCAACGTAAATACTTTTGGTTTTGTGAGCCTGACTTCTCGTTTTTCATTTTCAATTTCGCCGAATGGAATTAAATCAATTTCGATGCGTGATCTGTAGGTTAATTTGATAATCTCTTTTTCGTGTCTTTCAAATAAACCTGTATCAACTAAGGCTTCCATCAATTCATTATAATTATTTTCATGATTGACGAAGACGGCAAGATCAACATCTTCTGTTTTCCTGAATTTTTCTTTCGATTGTCTCAGCCCGAATTGTATATCTCTTGAAAATGCTCCCGCAAGATAAAATTCAATTTCAAATTTTTTGAAAACAGGTTCCATTTCCGAAAACATTTTCAGAATATCAGGATGAAGAATAATTTCATTATAATCAGACATTGAACTTCTTTTTTATTCTGTTTGCGATTTCATGATTTCGGCTATCCATGCTTCCATTTAATTCTGCATAAACCAATAATGGCGGAACTGTATTTTCTGTAGTAGGACTTTTATTTTCAATATTCCAGAATGGTTGGAGCAATTCGACTTCGCCATTATTATCTGGTACGAGGTGGAGTTGTTTCATTACTTCTGTTTTTGGAAGATCGCTATAGATCGTATATTTTTCGGGTTGAAGAAATTTTGTAAGTAATGCACCGGCCGGTTCACCGCTCCAAAATATTTTATTTAATTTAATATTTTCCCAATTATCTCTATCTTTCACCATCGCGAACCGGTAGGTTGCTATCACTAATTTGGGTCGGAGAATAGCATTATAAGTTTCAAGCCAGCGCTTCAGCAAAAACTCCCGATTTTCGATGTGAAATATATTTTTATATTTGATCAAATATTTCTCTTTCTCCAACACCTTCAATAATATACCAATTGAACCCAAACTCAATTTGCTCTGTGTTGCAATACTCCGATATGTTTCATTTATTGAGTCAGGATTGACCAATAATGAGAAAATTAATTTTAATCCGGCAGTTGACCAAAGTTTACCTGTTTTTGCCTCCCTCTGTGGGGCAACTTT
>JAHEYM010000334.1:3995-4884 GCA_023251595.1 Bacteroidota bacterium | reverse complement strand
CCCCAACCGGGCCCACAGACGAAATATTAAGATATACACTTCACTCAAAATATCATACACCGGCAGAGTTACGAACTATACAGGATTGGCTAATTGACCGACATCTCAGAACAGTGCCTGGTGTAGCAGATGTTGTAGCATTTGGCGGTCCCGTGAAAACCTTTGAAGTAAGTGTCAATCCAAATCTTCTGTCGCAGTATGACCTTACCGCTCAGGATGTATATGAGGCAGTAAATAAAAGCAATATAAATGTCGGGGGAGATGTGATTGAAAAGTCATCACAGGCATTTGTCGTAAGAGGTTTGGGCTTATTAAATAATATTTCTGATATAGAAAATATCGTATTAAAAGTTTCAAACGGAACCGCTGTTCTTGTAAAAAATGTAGCTGAAGTATATGAATCAATAAATCCGCGACTCGGTATGGTGGCGCGTGGGCACGAACCTGATGTCGTTGAAGGAATTGTTCTGATGCGGAAAGGTATTGATCCCGGACCTGTGCTTAAAGCATTGGAAGAAAAAGTGATTGAATTAAACGAAAAAATTCTACCTTCAGGTGTTCAGATTAAAACATTTTATGATAGGAAAAACCTGATTAATTTTTGTTTACAAACTGTTTTCCACAATGTGTTGGAAGGTATTTTTCTTGTAACTCTCATCGTCTTTTTATTTATGCGCGACTGGCGGGCAACACTCATTGTTTCACTTATCATTCCACTCTCCCTCCTTTTTGCATTTATTATGTTATATATGAAGGGCATGTTTGCCAATTTAATTTCAATTGGAGCAATTGATTTCGGCATTTTAATCGACGGAGCAGTTGTCATGGTGGAAGGAGTTTTCGTAGCATTAGGTTATTATGCTGCAGAAATCGGAATGGAAAAATTCAA
>JAHEYM010000334.1:0-3943 GCA_023251595.1 Bacteroidota bacterium | reverse complement strand
TTTGAAAAAGTAGAAGGGAAATTATTTTCACCATTAGCTTACACACTCGGTTTTGCGTTACTTGGAGCTTTGTTCTTTACGCTCACTTTCGTACCCGCACTTTCACATAAGCTATTACATAAAAATGTAAAAGAAAAACATAATCGGTTGGTTGCCGGAATGATTAAATATTACGGAAAAATATTTGACATCGTAATGAGGAATAAAAAGACAAGTCTCATTATAGCTTTTTCCATTGTCTTACTGACATTTTCTTCTTCAAAATTTCTCGGATCAGAATTTATTCCGCATCTGGATGAAGGAGCCTTATGGGCGGAAGGTGATGCACCCATGAGTATCTCTCTGCCTCAAGCTAAAATTCTTGCTGACAGCATGCGATACGATTTATTGAAATTTCCCGAAGTTCGTGAAGTTGTGTCACAGATAGGAAGACCGGATGATGGTACCGATGCAAAAGGCTTTTTTGCAATTGAATGTTTGGTTGATTTATATCTAAAAGAAGTATGGAAATCGCATATCTCAAAAGACGAATTAATTTCCAAGATGCAGGATAAACTGGAATCAAAATATATCGGAACAATTTGGAGTTTTTCTCAACCAATTATAGATAATGTGAATGAAGCTATCGCGGGAATTGATGTGAATCAGGCGGTCAAAGTTTTTGGTGAAAATCTGGATTCGATTTCCAACATATCACAACAAGTATATAAAACTCTCAGGACAGTTCCGGGAATGGATGATGTTGGAATCGTGAAAAATCTCGGACAACCGGAATTGCAAATAACATTAGATCGCCAAAAAATGGCTTTGTACGGTATCACCGCAGCCGGCGCAAATGCAGTTATTGAACTGGCGATCGGTGGGAAACCTGCCACACAATTATATGATGGTGAAAAGAAATTTGATGTACGAGTGAGATATGAATATCCATTCAGAAAATCGGAAATTGAAATAGGAAATTTGATGATTCCAACATTGTCAGGAACAAAAATACCGTTAAACGAAATTGCAGATATACAGATAAAAAGCGGTCCTGCTTTTATATATAGAGATAATAACAGACGATTTTCTGCAGTTCAGTTTGCGGTTCGCGGTAGAGATCTCGGAAGTACAGTTGCGGAAGCAAAACAAAAACTCGATGAAGCAATAAAATTACCAAAGGGTTATAGTATTCAATTCAGTGGTGAATATGAAAGTGAAATCCGCGCAATGACAAAACTGTCCATCGTTGTTCCAATCAGTTTGGTCATTATCTTCATTATTCTTCTCGTTTTGTTCAGAAACGTTAGTGATGTTTTACTTGTGCTGTTAAATGTTCCATTCGCCCTTGCCGGCGGTATTCTCGCTATGCTTATTACAGGAATTAATTTTAATATTTCGGGTGGAATCGGATTTATTGCATTATTCGGAATCTGCATTCAAAACGGTGTTATAATTATATCCGTAATTAAACAAAACATTACTAAACATATTCCTCTATCCGAGGCAATAAAATCGGGTGCAATAAGCCGTGTTCGTCCCGTAGTTATGACCGCACTGATGGCAATATTCGGATTACTCCCGGCAGCTATTTCCACCGGAATTGGTTCCGAAACTCAAAAACCATTGGCTATTGTTATCGTCGGTGGATTAATAAGTGCGACACTGCTTACACTAATTGTATTTCCGGTGATTGTTCATTGGGTTTACCGGAAGAAAGGAGCAGTATAAATACATTTATATCCACCCTTCTTTCTTATACCACTCTATCGCTTCACCCATCCCCTTCTCCAGATTATAATTCGGCGTAAAGGAAAGATCAGTTTGCATCGATTCGATATTAATCAGCCAGTTTTTCGTTTCAAGATCTCGAACTTTCTCCAAATTCAGTACCGGCATTTTTCCTGTTAGTCCGTATATTTTTTCATTCATAAATGCAATAACCCGTATCAGTCCGATGGGAATGGTAAAGCCAATGGTCTTCTTCTTCAAATGTTTTTTTATGGTCTGCGCAAGAATTGTTTGATTATAAGCATTTCCATCCGCCGCAAAATAAGTTTTCCTTAAGTGAGAAGTTTCTAATGCACGATAAATAATTTCAACCAAATCGCGAACGTATATAAATGAAAGATGTTGAGTTCCAAAACCAATTTTCGGTTGAAGATTTTTATTAATTGTTTTTACAAATACAAAAAGATCCTGTTCCCTCGGTCCGTAAACAACTGTCGGACGAATAATCATATATGGAAAATCCTTCAATCCATCAAGAAACTTCTCTGATTCAAATTTGCTTTTTCCATAAGCGGTAATTGGATTTGGTGTGTCGCTTGCTTTGATTGGAGTTAAGGTTATGGGATCACCGGGTCCTGCTGCGGCGAGACTGCTTATATATATTAATTTGTCTGGAATATTTCCGGATTCTATCACCGCATTTACAACATTTTTCGTGTAGTCGGTATTTACGATATAATATTCCTGCAAAGTATTTGCCTTCGTTACGCCGGCATTGTGAATAATATAATCGTATTTGTTTTGAGAAAAATATTCTTTCAGCGATTTTGGATCATTTAAATTGATTTCTGCAAAACGAATCGGATGATGTCTTAAATGGTCAGTTTTACTCGACTTCCGAATAGATGCTGTGACATCGAATCCTCTTTTCAGCGCTTCTTCAACTAAAAAATTCCCGATAAAACCGGTAGCGCCGGTAATGAGAATACGCTTCATCAGAATTTGTAATCGTAAATTCTATATTTCTTGTAAACTCTTCCTCCTGCATTAATCATAGCACGGTTCATCATCTCATTACTTTCTAATATCCACGATGCTTCACCATAATCATAGTTCTTGCGGGCAGCCGTTTCCCAAATCATGGAATAAAACACGGCATCGATTCCCATTTTACGATAGCCGTCGATCACACCCAGTGTGATTATACGTCCCAATTTTATTTTCTTTTTCTGAAAAAGCAATTTAAATATACCAGTCGGGAGAAGTCTCCCTTTTTTGATGGTTCTCAATATAACATTGATGTCGGGGAGGACAAGTGCGAAACCAACCGTTTTACCATTGTGTTCTGCCAGGAGACAGAAATCCGGATCAACGATCATTTTCAGATCCTTTGCCATATATCTGAATTCATCATCGGTCATTGGAACAAAACCCCAATTTTTTTCCCATGCAGAATTATATATACCTTTTAATCTTTCTGTTTCTTCCCCGAATTTCTTCATATTCGCCGTCCGAATCGTTATTCCTTTTGACTCCAAACGACGCGATAAAAGTTTTTGCATACGCATCAACTCAGGGGCAGGAGTTTTCACATCTAACAAATATGCGAACATATCCATCTTCTTCTTGAATCCGTATTTATCGAGAAAATCTGCATAATACTTACGATTGTATGTCATCATCACCACCGGAGGCGAATCAAAACCTTCAATCAATAAACCACAGGTTTCATTTGTCGAGAAATTTACGGGACCTGAAACACCTGTCAATTTCTCTTTTTTCTGCCACTCAACTACCGTGTCAAAAAGTTTCTTCGCTACTTCATAATTATTTTCAACGTCAAAAAAACCAAAAAATCCTTCATTTAAACCTGTATATGCAATATGATTATTATTTCTTATCGCGGCAATTCTTCCAACAATTTTTCCATCATTTTCAGCGAGAAAAAGATCTAATTTAGAATGAAGGTGGAACGGATGTAAATTCTTTTTCTTTGTCACATCCAACATGTCCCGCTGCGCAATAAATAATTCCGGAACATAATTCGGATCATCTTTATAAAGCTCGTGCGGAAAATCAATAAATCGGGCGAGATCTTTCTTTCCCTCAACTTTTTTAATCGTTACCATTCGCGTAGGTTGGTTGTAAAAGCTCCAATTGTCTCGCAACTTTTCCGATTTTTTCAAGTGCCATATCGATTTGAGCTGCTGTATGTGTTGCCATTAATGAAATT
>JAHEYM010000333.1 GCA_023251595.1 Bacteroidota bacterium | reverse complement strand
TATTCTGGTCAGACTTCTGTACGAGTAAATTCCGGTCACAGTAACTACTGCCACGGTAGCCAAAAAGACCACCCCAATCATGAACGAAGAAGGAAATTTAGAGGGTCGCATAATCAATTTCCGCATCTAAGTTACGACATTTTGAGTCGAAAATTGATTAATTTTGCTTTTATGATTACATATCCTCAACTAATTCGGTCTTCGGCAATCATATTTGCATTCTCCATTCTTCTCCCAATGCAAGGCTGTATGACCGCTATGTTATATTCAGAAGCTTTTAGCGGCGAAACTCGTTCCGCAGTGATTAGTTCTGTAAACAATGCTTCAATGGATACTTCGGGGAATTTAATCGTGAACCTCACTGCAAGGGAAGAATGTGGAAAGAATGAATGGAAATCACGTGACTACAATTTTTGTCTCAATCTTAATGATTTTCCTGAGAACCCGAAAAACGTTAAGAAGGACAAAAATAGAAATATATATAATTCTCCAAAGTTGGTCGACTATTATTTATCAGACAATAATTGTACGATTCTGAAATTCGATCATCATAAATTGAAAAAAGGTAACAATAAATCGATGGATCCGAAGTGCATTCTGCCGGTTTGTTCCACTTCGAATAATTGTATAAATAAGGGTGAAATTGATGAAAAAAAATACGAAAAACAAATTGCCGTAAATTATTATCCTCAAACCGATCAGCTATCGCCCTTCGGACCCTATTATCAGATTCGTTTCTTCAATAGAGAATATTATCCTCAATGGGGGCTGAGTCTTCTCTTACCGGTCGCCCTTGCATTGGATATCGTCCTCTTCCCCGTAGAATTGATTGTCGGAATCGTAGTATTAACACAATTGTAATAATAAAATGGAAAATTACCAACCAAAAACTTTAGAAGAATTAAAAGCCATTCGAAAACCGATTCGGAATGCGAATATTGAGCAGAAGGAACAATTATCAACCCTGAATAAACTTGCATTGTGGATTACAAAGCATGTCGGTACCATGGGATTCTTTTTTGTGATTTTTGTCTGGACCGCCTCGTGGCTTGGCTGGAACTCATTCGCACCAAAAGAATATTGTTTCGATCCTTTCCCCGCATTCGTGATGTGGCTTTTTATTTCCAACATGATACAAATATTCCTGATGCCGCTTATCATGATCGGTCAGAATCTTCAAAGCGAACACGCTGAGGTGAGAGCTGAAGCTGATTTTGAAGTTAATACAAAAGCTGAACTTGAAATCGAAACCATATTGATGCATCTTGAAAATCAGAATAAAATAATTATGGAAATTTTGAACAGGTTGGATAGAAAATGAAATACATTTCTCTATATATAATAGTTATTTTATTCGCAGATTCTGCGCCTTATTCGCAGAACATTAATAAAGAGATGTTCAGCTATGCCCGTTCTGCAAAATATGACTCCGCGAAATATTTAATTTTAAACGGAGCAGATGTGAATTTTATTGACAGCACGTATGTCACTGAAACAAGTGGTGGTGGCGCGCATAATATGCCTCACATAAGCGGTGGGCGTGGTCTCGGCGGACTTTTTGCCGCTCTCGCCATGGTGATTGTTGCTCCGATCATTGCGCTTGGCAGTGCATTGAACGGTGGACCACACAGCTATTCTCATTACAGAGTGGAAAATTTGATGGAAGTCACCATGGCGCATTACACTTCTCCCGCACGCGACAGTTTTATTGTATTTTTAGTTGATCATGGAGCGAAAATCAATGATGCAAATAATACCGCTGTAACCCTTGCGTACAAAGACAGAAATATCAAACTTTTCAACTTATTCCTCAATCATGGCGGATCAATATATAATTATAAAGAATATGGTAAACAACAAAGTTTGATTTATCGTGCGTGTCTTGATGGAAGAAAGGAATTTGTACAGACGCTTATTGAACATGGTGCTGACGTAA
Source organism: Bacteroidota bacterium (assembly GCA_023251595.1). Classification (GTDB taxonomy): domain Bacteria; phylum Bacteroidota; class Bacteroidia; order AKYH767-A; family JABDAW01; genus JAHEYM01. The sequence goes on along the minus strand of JAHEYM010000333.1, from coordinate 2,975 downwards.
ATGTAACTTCACCAGTTGATGGAATGACACCGTTGTATGGCGCTATTCGTGCACACAGTACTGAAATTATTTCACTGTTGCTTGCGCATGGTGCTTCACCCGTAAAAACCTTTTATTCCGGAAGTCAATTAACCACGCCGATGATTGAAGCAATATATTGGCATGAAAAAGCAGTGGTGCAATTATTTCTTGATGCAGGATATTCACTGAATTATATAGATAGCACCTACACAACTCCGCTCATGGCAGCGGTAGATCAAGCCGATACCGCTATGGCAATTATGCTTTTGGAAAAAGGCGCGAAAGTCTTTGAGTCAATACCCTCAACCGGAAATACTGCATTGCATACAGTTGCGTCTGTTAAAAATGAAAGCAGAGAAGATGTAATTATCGCTGAATTACTCGCAAAAAAAGCTACAGCTATTGATATTCAAAATAGGGATGGAAATACGGCGCTGATTCTTGCAACCAAAAACGGGAAAGTCGGAATTGTAAAAGTTTTGCTTTTCCATTCTGCAAATCCTAAAATGGAAAATCTGAAACATGAAACTGCTTTATCCGTCGCGGAAACATATCATCATTTGGGTTTATTAAAAATGCTGCATTCGGATGAAAATTCACAGGCTTACAAAGTTGCACTTCTCGAAAAAGCAGTCGAAATAAATGATACAATAAAAGCAAAAGAATTACTTTCAGCCGGAATAATTCCGGATTATCCAATGCTATCCGTTGCAGTAATTCAAAACAATGAATCGATGGTGAAACTTCTGATTTCACATGGCATTAAACCCGATCAGTTGCTGGATGAATATAATGGGAAATTCGCCACTCAATTTCATTATAATACAAATGCACTTCTGTCGATATATAAATCAAATAATAATTCAATGATTAATCTTCTGGTTGAAGCCGGTTTAAACAAAACAGAAGCAGATAAAATCCGTGCAGGAGTGAGAAGGTGACCCCATCCGTCCTTCGGACACCTTCCCCAAAAGGGGAAGGCGGGATAAGGAGATTTTGCTTTTTTTACAAAGGATCGTTTTTCTAAATTAAGTGGAACTAACTAAATTTAATAATTAATGAAAACTTCAGATGCCGAATTTTTCTTCGGTGCTTATCCAATCACTTTCGAAAGAGCCAGAATTTTACGAAAGAGGATGACTTTGGCAGAAAGGAAATTATGGAGTTGTATTAATCATTTGCAGATTTACGGTTTGCAATTTCGTCGTCAACATCCAATATGGAAATTTATTGCAGATTTTTATTGTCATAAAGTTCGTTTGGTAATTGAAGTAGATGGGGATGTGCATCTACCAATAGAACAAAAGGAAAGAGACGAGGGAAGAGATTATTACATGAAAGATTTGGAATTGTCCGTTCTTAGATTTACAAATGATGAGGTGATGAATAACATTCAAGATGTCATTTCAAAAATTAAATTGTATTGTTCACAAACAAATCCAGATCTTCTGAAATAAAGGAAAAATTCTTATGCTTGTCCTTCCCCTTTTGGGGAAGGTGTCCGAAGGACGGATGGGGTCGCGATGCAAAGATTTCTGGAAGATGTCCGAAAGACGGACGGCGTCCTGAAATCGTCCCTGGGTCACGATTGGATGGTGCCTTGATCTTTTCAAAGGCTTGATGGAGTTAATTATTCTCACATAAATTGCATGAAATTTATTAAGACTTAGTATATTTGTAGTATGATTGCTTTTAACTAAACAAAACAAATTCTACGAGATGCTAAAATTGAATGTTTATCCTAAAAACGATATTATTATAAAGCTCATATTAGGAATCGTTTTTCTTATTTCAGGCTATTCTTATTCGCAAAACGATACTATACCATATATAGAATTGGTTGGTTTTGCTGAGAAAGATTTTGAACCTGATATTATAATTATTAGTTTTGAATTAGGTGACTATAATTATGAAACGAAAACTGAAACGTCTCTCGATGAACAAGAAATTCAGGTAATAAAGATCTTGAGCAATTATAATATTGACAAATCGAAATTGACATTTGATAATTTCGGGAAGAGCAGAAAATATTATAAAAACCATACTGAAACACATAACACAAAATGGTATTTATTGGAAGTCCCGAATATTAGTTCAATGATGAATGTTTTTGACCAACTGTCAGGTTTGAACCTTAGAACATTTCAGGTAGATAATTTGAAATCTTCAAAAATTAGTCAATTAAAAAACGAGCTATATAAAAATGCTATTCAAAATGCTGTTAGTAAAGGAAATACTATTTTAGGGGAAGTTAATAAAAGAGTTGGGGATGTCATTTTTATTACGGATGTTAATACGTCTTATGATTTCGACCCGGTTAAATTTGACAATTCTTCAAAGCGTGAAATTGTTGTAAATGGATTTACCGGTGCAAAGGATATAACCATTGGAAATGTCCGAATAAAGTATAAAATCGTGACAAAATTTAAAGTATTAAATATAAAATGATCGATAAATCAAGATTTCTAGACTGGTTTCAGGAACCAATCGATAAGTGATGCGCTTAATGGTAACGTAAATAACCCGCTTCTTCCCACTTTTCTTGATCTTTAACATCTTCACTTTCAATTATTTTACCTATTTTTGCTCCTTATCTTAAACTTTCAAGCAAATGAAAAACAAATACCTATTCACTGTGGTCTGCTTTATCGGATTGTTCCTTCAATCCCTACAGGCACAACAAATATCATGGACGCTATTCGCTACCGGGTTCACCCGTCCAACCGACATCAAAAATTGTGGCGATAGCCGCATGTTTATTGTGACCCAACACGGTCAGATTTGGATTACAGATTCTGTCGGAAATGTGAACGCTACTCCTTACCTGAATATTCAGAGTGAAGTCGGTTCTTCAGGAAATGAACAGGGTTTGCTCGGAATGGCTTTCGATCCGAATTATGTTACCAATGGATATTTTTTTGTAAATTATACCGATCTCAGCGGAAACACGCATA
>JAHEYM010000025.1:13443-17414 GCA_023251595.1 Bacteroidota bacterium | reverse complement strand
AATGTTTTCAGAAATTATCTCGATTCGCAGGGACATCCTCCCGCCCAGATTCCTCCAACTCAGGAACCGGATAATTATTATGATCCATACCATACTTATTATTATTCGCATATTTCGCAGCAAACCGCCCCCCAAACTGTGACCGGAACTGTAACCAACCAAAATAATAATCAAGTTAAGGGAGCTTTGCTGACGGGGCATACCTTTATGCAATATGATCCAAATCATTTTCCAAATCCGATCGACAATGTTTTTCAAACTTTTTCTCATGTAAACGGAAGCTATTCAATTACACCGTTTGATTTTCTTCATCCTGTCAATTCTTCGACACAATATGTACGCTGGTTAGAGGTGTCAGCTCCTGGTTCAGCGTATGTAGAGAATAATCATTGGTGGTGGCCAGGGCAAGGAAACCCATTTATACAAATCCCTTTAATTACATCACCCTGTAATCCGGCACTTCCTAGGGTTTCTGACAACATTAATGGCACTGTACTCGGACAGATGACGATATCATCACAAAATAATCGCTTTCAAGCTTTACAAACTTTGACTGTTTCGAATGATGTTATAGTTTCTTCAAATGCATCCGCTGACTTTACGGCACTGAACGAAGTACATGTTGAATCTGAATTCCATGCGGTATCAGGCAGTGAAGTCCATATATATAATTCGGTCAATCAGATAAATTGCGATGATATAATTGATGCTAACCCACCCGACGGTTTCCGCATTCCAAAGATAAATAATACATCAACTTCCCATAATTATTTAGAACTTATTTTCAACAAATATTTTCAATTTGTAAAAATATTCCCCAATCCGGGAACTGGATTCTTTAATATTGAATATGCCGGAAAAATGGAGTACGGAAAATCGATAAAAGTGTTCGATCTAACCGGAAATATGGTTTTCGAATCCACTTTCTCAGGCTTTCTTATGTCAATTGACTTGTCAATCTTACCGAAAGGTATTTATTCTCTTCAGTTAAATGATCAATTACAATTATATAATCAAACCTTAGTTTTACAATAAAACAATCCGAATGAAAACAATAAAAATATTCTATATTTTGATACTCATAATGTTTTTTAAAGATTCAACTGCACAATCATGGCAATGGTCAAAACAAGCGGGTGGTCTTAATAATGATTTTGTACAAAAAATGTGTATCGATATTAACAATAACATATATATAGCCGGCGAATTCTCTTCCACAAACTTTATTTGTGAATCCGATACACTTCACTGCAACGGAAATAATGATTTTTTTATAAGTAAATATGACCTGCATGGAAACTTGCAATGGATAAAAGGCTTTGGGGGTTTGAACCCCGCGATGACTAACGAAGGAATTAATACAATAAATTACGATGCATCGACTAATTCGATTTTAGTAGCGGGATTGTTTTATGGTACATGTGCTTTTGATAATGATACAATTGTTAGTGTCGGCAATTCAGATGCTTTTATTGCAAAATTTGATTTAAACGGTAATTGCTTATGGGCAAAAAGAGCCGGAGGAACTGGACAAGACGCTGCCACTGCAATGGCTGTTGATCAAAATGGTGGTATCATATTGAGTTTTTTGATAAAAATTTCGGGGACTATTGATACTTTTTCAGTGCAACCAGGTTCTATTCTTGCCAAGTATGACACAGCTGGCATTTGTTTATGGACAAAAGTGACATTCCATACAAATACGAATATTATTGGTTATGACGGATATATTAAAGCACTAAAAATATACAATGGAAATGTATTTGCACTTGGTGCCTCGACGGTAAATTCTTATTCGATTGATACAATTTCTGTTGTAACAAATATACAAAACGGTCAATACTTTATAGCAAGATTTAATTCCAGCGGAACGGCGTGTTGGGTTAAGCCTTGCGCCGGGCAAGATAGTTATGGCGGATGGGAGATTGTAGTTGACACTAGTCTTAATAGTTATATAACAGGATCATTTTCTCAGATAGCAATCTTTGATAATGACACCTTAACGACAAATAACAATGACATGTTCATTGCAGAATATGACTCAACAGGCCTTCTCATTTGGGTACAACAATCAAATTGTTCATCCAATGCAGGAGGTCAAAGCCTTGCCTTATCCGAGAACGGGGTTTACTTAACTGGAGGATTTGTTGGAGATGTAACTTTTGGAAGTTATGCCTTGAGTAGTGGATCAAATGGTGCATTATTTATCGCCAATTACAATTCCTCGGGAAGTTGCCTCGGTATAAATCAAGTTATGAATGCTTGGGGAAGCGCAATTGAAGTAGATAAAAATGATGGATCAATTTACGTTGCAGGAGGTTATTTAGATTCGGCTACATTCGGCTCCAATGCCCCATTAGTGGGTTTAGGCATGAGCGATATTTTCATCGCAAAATCAGATGCCATTACTGGCGAAAACAGTTCTTCCAGAATTGTGAACAATAATTTAATTATATATGCCAACCCCAATAAAGGAACCTGCAATGTAATTATACCCGATGAATTTATTAATGAAAAGAATTTAGTATTAAGCATTTTCGATAATTCGGGTAAATTAATACAGCACACAAATGTTGCTATGGTTGAAGGAAAAATTAAATTAAATATAGAAGCACAGGCGACCGGGGTTTATAATGTTACACTTTGTAATAAAAGGAAGTGTTATAATGGAAAGATTGTGTTTGAATAAGTGTTCAGTGAAAATAATCGAAGATAAAATGAAACGTTTAATTAAAATCGCTTCTTCTGTTTCTGTTTTATTTCTGATGAGTATAAATTCTTTTTCTCAATTTGTTACGCTCGATGGTAGACAGTTTAAATTAAATGGAAATGATTTTTATCCTCTTACTTGTTGTTACGGTTTTGATCTCGCGTTCAATAGTGCTAATCCAACAATATATAATTGTTATTTAACACCGAACAATTCGTACGGGGCAGGATATCCGGCAAATTCGACGCCCCCAAATCTTGATTTTGAGAACAACACGGCAGGCACATGCCTCTCTCAAATTGATTCAGATATGCAATATATTCGCAGTTTGGGTTTTAATTCAATAAGAACTTATTTTGGACCAGAACGAATAGATCGTGGACTCCCGGGTGGAACAACTTTCGACATTCATGCACAATTAAATGTTCATCCGATTTACGCTAATGTAGTTAAATTTCCTCTGGCAACGCCTTATGATGATATCACAAATGTAAATGTTCAAAAACTCTTTGGATGGTTCGATAATATTTTGGATGCAGCAGATCAGTATGGTCTAAAAGTTCTGTTGGATTGTGCTTATGATGATGAAGCCGCAAATCAATCTGATGTTGATGATTATGCTCTTTATTTAACTGCGCTCGCTGATCATTTAAAAAACAAAACAGCATTAATGGCCTATGTAGTTATCGAAGAGCCGACTCAAAATAAATATAATTGCGGGCATACAAAAAAACAAATTTGTGATATTACAACTCAGTGGTACGATGCTATAAAAAGCAAGGACACGCACCATTTAATAACGATGGGAGGTGCAGATGTTACGGATGTACTTGAATGGGATCCGGCGATAATGAAAATCGATTTTTACTGCCCTCATCTTTATCCCGGTTATGCTGAATTTGAAAATTATGACTATTCAAGAGCAATAGGACGTATTCGTGGTGATTTAGTCTGGTTGAAGAATAATTGCACTATTCCATGGATGATTGGGGAGACGAGTTTTTCCGCGTATGATGATTGTTATTATTTCGGGTTTCCTACCGTGGTACCGCAACAAGATGGACCTAACGGTACCGTTTCACAACAAGCTGCTTATGGACAGTTCATCCTTGATGGCGTAAGAAACGCCTCCGGTTCCGGATTATCGTGGTGGAATTATCAGGAGCATTGGTGGGGCACTTCGCTTGATGGAATGTGTCAGGATGGATATGGAATGTTAAGACATGGAGATATCTCTGATCCTCTCATTAAAAAACCAGTT
>JAHEYM010000025.1:2263-13433 GCA_023251595.1 Bacteroidota bacterium | reverse complement strand
CGACGATTATTATATTCCATATTTAATTGGAAATTCTTCGGATGTGCCCGCCCCTTATACTGCGCAATTCAATACGGCTGAAGAAAATGCAGTGAGTGGAACAATTACCGATAATACAACGAACCATGATGCGATAAAGGATGCATATGTGTTTGCTTGGAATTGGATAGAAACAATTGACCCAACACCCTTGCTTGGCGATGAAACTTATACTTGGTCAAACTTATATACTTATACACACGCTGATGGCTCATTCAAAATTGTTCCTTATAATTATTTACAACCAAATGTGACAAATGCAAATAGAATTATTCATATAACATATTCGGCTACTGGTGCAGAAAAAGGTGAAATCCACTCAAATCCTGATTGGAAAGACACACCAATTTCTAATTCAAATCCGCTTCTAAACCCAATTCATTTGAACCGTTCAAATCTTGTTTTTGATGCAACGGTTAGTGGAATCACTGTGCCTTCGGGAACACAAAACTTCAGAGGTTGGAATACTTTAACAACCACAAATGTGACAATTGATGCTGGAGCATCCAGTGATTTTACTGCTAATAGCGAAATTAACATCAATACAGAATTCTGGGCCAAAAGTGGAAGCGAAGTTCATATTTATCCCTCCCCAAACGATTTAAATTGTCCCGATTATTCAAGTTATTTAAGAAAATCCAACCAAACTCCTGCTGAAATTAAAAGTGAAGAACGAGCCGAAAATAATATTGAAGTTGATTTTATAACAAATTTTAAACGATCATACTTACAATTAATGCCCAATCCAAATTCAGGTCAATTCAACGTGAAATTAGTTGCTAATTATATCGGAAAAACGGAAATCATGATCAGGGTTTTTGATATTATGGGTAAATCAGTATTTACAGATAGTAAAAGGGAGACTTTTTTCTCTATGGATTTATCCCAACTTGGAAGTGGCATTTATTTTATTCAGGTAATATTTAATGGGTGTGAATTGTATCAAAAAATAATAATCGAATAAATTTCATACGATGAGAAGACATACTATTGTATTATTATTGTTTTTAGTAAGCAATACTCTTATGGCACAACAAACATGGCAATGGGCAGCTCACGTAGGAAGTGATTTTGGACCATATACTGAAAGAGCAAAAGCTATCACGGATGGAACTAACACTTATTTGATAGGCACATATGGGGGAACATTATATTTAAGTAGTGATACTCTGTTAAGTTATGGTAACAACGACATGTTTATTTCTAAGTTTGATTCTGCTGGAAATGAACTATGGGCTAAAACATTTGGAGGGAATAACTTTACATTTTTAGACTGGGAAAATGTTACTGGAGTTTATGATACAACATATAATTGTATTTATCTTTCAGGAAAGTTTTTTGGCACAATTGCTTTTGGATCGATTCCAATTTTGTCTTCAATAGGAGGCATGGATATTTTTTTAGCCAAAATGGATACAAATGGAAACTTTATATGGGCAAAACGTGCAGGAAGCATTCACGATGATAATGCACAAGTTTATCTAAATAAAGGCAATGTGTATATGATTGCACAAGTAACTGACTCTGCTATTTTTGATAGCATTCATGTTCCCAATGGTGGAATTTTAGCAATTTACGATTCATCTGGCACATGCATAAGAGCCGAAATGAAATATTCTCATATCGATTCAAGTTGGGTTTATTTATCTTTTCTCGACAATGATCTAATACTTTTTGGTTCATTTAGGTCCAGCCAATTCTCCATTGATACAGCAAATCTCACATCAAATGGAAATTATGATGGTTTCATCTGCAGAACAGATTCCATTGGCAACGTTAAGTGGCGTAAAACCGTATATGGAACTCAATCTCAACAATTCTTAACGGTCGCAGTTGATAATTACAGGAATATTTATGCGTCATTCTCATTTCAAGATACAACTTATATAGATAATGATACGTTAATCGCAACATCAAATTTTTCGACATCTTTAATAAAAATGTCAGAACTAGCGGATATTATTTGGACTAAATCGGTAAATTCCGCTGTTATAGGTACTTTAACTTGTTCACCGGATAATAATATTTGTATCAGTGGTTCATTCTGGAGCAGTGCATCATTTGATGGAATTACAATGAATAGTTCTTTTCCTTACGATATGTTCATTGCCCGATATGATAGTTCTGGCAATTGCATAGGTGCAGATCACTTTGGTCAGGCGAGCTGTCTTAGCCATTGCATGCTGTCGGATGGAACAATTATTTGTACCGGAGTTTTTGTGAATGTTGTCAGCATTGACAGTTCACAATTCACTAGCTTAGGATCATATGATATTTTTCTTACAAATCATAATATTATTACTGGTGCAGGTGACGGAGATCGTCATTCCACCAACAACCAACTCATCATTTACGCCAATCCCAATGCAGGTAAATGCAACATTACTGTGCCGGATGAATTTCTGCATGAGAAAAAATTAACGTTAACTATATATGATAATATGGGTAAACTCATTCAACAAAAAGTATTGGGAATGAATGAGGGCAAAATAAAATTAAATCTGGAGGCGGAAGCAAAAGGAATATATAATGTTACGTTGAGTAATGGAGTGAAGATGTATTATGGGAAGATAGTGTTTGAGTAACCCGCTACTTTTACTTCTCTTTAAAATTCTTCTGCTTTAAATATAGCCAGCGAAAAATTCCTATGCAACCGAGTACGGGCATGAGTGCGAGAAGGAGTGTGATGCCGCGGTAAGCTGTTCGTGTTTCGGCTTTTGCACCGCCCTCGCAAAGGGGACAAGCGCCCGAAAATTCAGGGACGAGAAACAGAAAGAGAAAGAGTAAAATAAATAAGGTGAAAGAATTAAATAGGCTATATTTTTTCATATAAATTTCTCAACCACAAGAATAATTAAAACCAATGGGAGATAGGCAAATGAAGACAACATTAATCCGACGGCTGATTTATCGGTTCTTTTTCTATATAATTTATATGACATGATGGTGAGTGCAATTCCGGCAATCGCCAGGAGTCCGCTGACAGGAGCTCCCGACGATTCGTACATATACATAAGCCAACCTGCCGGAATAATCAAAAATGTTGAGATCATAATAATAATCGCTGATGCCGTATTTCTTCCACCCGAAGCAGGAAGCATTTTTATTCCTGCCTTTTTATATTCATCATTCAATAACCAGGCAATTGACCAGGTATGTGGAAATTGCCATATAAACTGAAGCAGAAATAATATCCATGCTTTGCCGGATATGTCACCATTCGCAGCTACACATCCAATCATCACAGGTAAGGAACCTGCAATAGCGCCGGGAATTACTGTGAGTGGTGTCACTTTCTTCAGAGGTGTATATATACCTGCATAAATTATGAGTGCAATTGCTCCAAGAAATGCAGAAAGTGAATTTATTAATGAAAGTAAAAATAATCCGGACATTCCCAAAACTATTGCGATTGAAACAGCTTCACCCACTTTCATCCTTGAATCGGGAAGCGGCCGATTGAGCGTACGTTTCATCAACTTATCCGAATTTCTTTCGATCACCTGATTAAAAATATTTGCTGAACCGGTGATTAAAAATCCGCCAATTGAGAGTAACCAAATCGTGGTCGAATCAACATTTCTATTTGTAGCCCACAAATACGCCATCGATGCTGAGAATACTACAAGAAATGATAATCTCAACTTAATTAATTGAGAAACGTCAATTAGCACAGCACGAAAAGAACGTGATACCGGCATTGTGATATCGTTTGTGATTTCCATTTATATTACATTAAATAAACCAACATATACAGGATAGGCCATATTCCCACTACAAAATACCAATACATGCTGCAAACAGTTATTTTGTTTTTAGCAATTTCAAGTGTTGCAGAATTTTTTATTGCTTTGAATAAATAAAAGAGAATGGCAAGTCCCGCAACGACGTGAACTGCATGAACACCAATAATTACATAAAAGAAAGATCCGTATAAACTTGAAGTGGTTGTTAAACCATAGCCAATTAATCGCACCCATTCTGTTCCCTGAATCGCAAGAAATGTTCCCCCTAATAAAATTGTGGTGACAAGAAGTTTCAGCGATTTATTTCCTTTATTGAAATTTGCAATAATATTTTTTCTAAACAGAAATATCGCAACAGCACTTGCTATCAAAATTGCAGTGTTTACGGCAGTAACTTCAATCGGAAGACGAGGTTGACCCACGGGCGGCCAAACCGGTATTCCAGCTCTGTTCACGATGTAAGCGCTGATTAATCCTGCAAAAAACATCGCTTCGGTGGCTAACAAAAAAATCATCCCGATGATGCCATCTGAGACCGCTTTTTGTTCCCTCACCGGATTTTGTAATACCATTTCCATTTTAATTCAGTATTTAACGAGGTACAACTTCACGATGAACGGCGGTTATATCTGGATAAATTCCGAAGAAAAACATAAATAATATAAATAATACTGCAGCAATCGCGACCCAGACTAAAAGCGGTTCAAATTTCAGGTGCATAAAATTTTTCATCACCATTGATGATTTCCAAATTGCAGTTGCGAAGATCAAAAAAACTGCAACAGAGGTCGAAAATACCATCCCTACAATCAAACTGACTGAGAGTAATATTAAGAGTTGAAGTAAGATTCTTCCATAAGGAGCATGACCATGATAGTCGAGGGCAGGATCCGGAATTTCTATGTTTTCACTTATGCGAACATTTTCCATCGTAAATATTTTTATCAATTATTTAGCTATATATAAAAGCGGGAACAGAAAAATCCAGATAAGATCGACCATGTGCCAGTATATTCCTGCGAGTTCTACCCGATGAAGATTTTTCCCTTTTCTAGCCTGAATTAAAATCACAGTCATAATAATCATACCGATCACGACGTGCGTAGCATGTAAGCCGGTCATTAAATAATAGAATGACCAGAATAAAGAACCAACATAATTTCCTGATTCCTGTAATTGGGGACTACTAAAGGTAAATCCGTGATGAATTTCATTTGTATATTCGATCGATTTGTTCACCAAAAAAGCGAGACCACCGATAATGGTCGCACTCATGTATATAGTTACTTTTGTGAGCTCTTTTTTCAGTGCTGCTTCATGAGCTTTCACGATGGTGAAACTGCTGGTTAAAAGCACAACCGTATTTAATGCGCCAAAAAATGTTGAAGTATGAGCAGCTTGTTCCGCCCATTCGGGATATCTTAACCGGCTCAGTAAATAGCACGCGATGAGTCCGCCGAAGATTACGAGTTCACCTGCAATCAGAATCCACATGCCGAGTCTTCCCTGCGGTACTTTAATAACAGGAACTGATAATCGTTGTTGAATTAAATTCATGACACACTTAGTTTAACTTTTAATACCGGAATATTTTCATTTGTATGAGGAACGTTTTGAGGAATAAAATCGGATTCTTCACCCGGCAAGCTATAATCATAAGGACCGCGGAAAACCTCAGGATAGGGATTAAAGTTTCCATGTGGCGGAGGAGAATCGGCTACCCATTCTATTGTATTTGCATCCCATGGATTCTTCACAGCTTTTTTCCCTCTGACCGCAGACGTTACGAAATTATATAGAAAAATGAATTGGGAAAGAATAAGACAGATAGCACTAATAGTTGCAATTTTCTCGAAGGTGATATATGGTTCTTTAACGACATTGGAGAATAATGAGAAGTCGTTAATTCTTCTGTGCTGTCCCCCAAGACCATTGAAAAAAAGCAAAAAGAAAGTACCATTAAAGAATACTGTAGTACACCAGAAATGGATTTTACCCAGAGCGGGGTTCAGGTTTTTTCCTACAAACTTTGGGAACCAGAAATAGAATGCGGCAAAAAATCCAAAGAATACAACAGGAAATAAGGTATAGTGAAAATGTGCCACGACGAAATAAGTATCGTGGGCATAAATATCGAATGCATTTGAACCGAGAAATAACCCGGTTAATCCCCCGACCAAAAATGTTCCGATAAAACCAAGTGCCCACATCATTGGGACTGTGAAGCGGATTGAACCACCCCACAACGTTGCCATATATGATAGAAATATTCCGGCGAAAGGAATAGAAATAATAATCGTTCCGACGCTGAAAAATGTTGCCATTCGTGGATCAATACCTGCCACAAACTGATGATGCGCCCAAACCACGACAGATAATATCGCAGATAAAAGTGCTAAATATATAATTGTTTTATAAGCAAAGAGAGGTTTACGTGAGAACACAGAGAGAATTTCTCCGATTGCACCCACGGCGGGCAACAATAAAACATATACTTCGGGATGACCAAAAAACCAGAATAAATGTTGGAATAAAACCGGGTCTCCACCACGTGCGGGGTCATAAAATCCTGTTCCTACCGTAATATCAAATAATAGCATTACAGCGCCGGCAACAAGAGGTCCGACTGAAAACATAAAAATAATTGTAGCAATATTAATAAACCATACTACGAGCGGAATGCGGAAGGGGGTCATTCCTTTGGTTCGTTTATTAATTGTCGTAACCAAAAAATTTATTCCGCCCATTAGCATGGCAACAAATTCCAGTGCGACAGCCAGTATCATGAGACTGGCACCGGAGAAGAAAGCTTTAAAGAAATCGGGATTCGGATTTGTATATCCACCGGCAGAAAGCGGAGGGTACATAGTCCAGCCACCGCCGAATGCACCACCCGGCACAAAAAACGATGCCAATAAAACAATTGTACTTAAAAGAAAAATCCAGAATGACATCATATTTAAAATCGGAAAAGCCATATCGTCTGTTCCGATCATTGTTGGAATTAAAAAATTACCGAACCCAGCGAGAAGAATTGGCATAGCAACCCAAAACACCATGATCATTCCGTGACAGGTAACAAAAGAATTATATTGTTGCGCTCCAAGTTCGCCAAATAAAGGAATATGATCACCGGGGTAGGCGAGATTATAACGGAAAACGTAAGCAAGAAATCCTCCAACCGCGGCCATAAAGAGACCGGTAATAGTATATTGCATACCAATTACTTTGTGATCGGTGGAGAAAAGATATTTCCGGAAGAAACTTTTTTTATGTAGTGTATCGCTCATATTAATTACCGATTATTACTCGAAGAAGTTGCGGGTGCATTTTTTTCGTACAACGTTTTGACATATTGATCAAATTTTTCCTGAGATTCTACGACAAGAAAATTTCTCATTTTTGAGTGCATCACACCACAGATTTCCGCACAGGAAATATCATAGGTTCCTTCCTTTGTAATATTCACCCACCGCGTATTCATTCTACCGGGAATGCAATCTTGTTTAAGACGGGTATTTACAATAAACAAACTATGCAAGACTTCTTTTGCACGAAGTTCAAAAATTACATTTTTATTTACGGGAATATGCAGTTCACTATTTTGTTCATCAATGACCACATCATCGGCAGTATTAATTTTTCCATCCGGTCCCGGATATGTAAAAATCCAATTCCATTGACGGCCCGTAATTCCAACATGGAGATCATTTCCTGTAGGAATATTCTCAATTCTTTCCCAAGTGTCATGCTCAGCAAACAAGATAATAAAATCACTCATCGCGAGGATTACGAGTGCAATGGTGATCCAACGAAAATGTTTTTTGCTTTCTCCGGTGAAATAGGTAGCTTTTTTCACTTTTGAATGATGATTTTTCACCAGTGGGTAGAAAAGCACGAATAGACTAATGACAAAAGCGACCATCACAAAGCCAAAAGTCATCCAGAACAAATTATCTATTTCCTGTCCGTAAGTACTTACGTTTTCCGGGAATATTTTCATAATTGATTATTTTTAACCCCATTCTGCCTTTAACCCCGATTCGCTCGAAAAGCAAAATTTATGGTGCAATATTACGCCGGAGAAATGGCGGAGAATGTGATACTTATCACACTTTCGTGTAGAGGTTAGGTGTTAGGGATTAGGGGTTAGTTATCAACGGATTATGTGCTGATAAAAAAAAATAAATTAGTTACAAAGGCGAAGGCGCTTAGAAATAAGGAAGTGCCTTATTCACAAATTTTATCCTTTGTTATCACGTATTTATTGATGATTCTGTATGTTTTGACGATCGCATTCATTGAATCAAGGATTGATTGGTCGGTAACAGGTTTTGTGTTAAAGTTTTCATCGAGTATAGAGACCTGATCGGATGAAATAAGATAATTATGAAGAAGGAAATTAGGATATGTTGAATTAAAAAGACTCAGAGAAAAAGAACAGTCGTTATGATATATGGAAGAAGTGTCGAGTCCCTTACCCATCCATTCCTGCGCATAATTAAACTTCAAACCAAAATTGTTTTTCAATAATTCAATTAATGATGGTGTAATATCTATATGACTGCATAAACCTTTAAATTCGACCGATTCACTTTCCAATGGTGAATAAATTAATAATGGTACGTGAAAATAATCTAATTCACTCTTATGTGGAATGTCGGAATCGACCCGATGATCGCCAGTGATAATAAAAATTGTATTTGAAAAATCAGATCTCTTTTTGTATTCGTCAAAAAACAATTTAAGTGCGTCATCAGCAAATAACGCAGCAGAAATAATTCGATTATCAACTTTTTTCAGGATTTCTGAGAGGTTAGGGTTATGCGATTTCAGCCGTTGTTCAAGATAATCGCGTTCATAATATTCTTTAGTGCATAAATTAAACGGACTATGCAGCGTGAGAGATACATATACATCTAAGTAAGGAGTTGAATTTGTATCTGGTTCTATAAGATTGAACGCTTGACCGTATAGATCCTTGTCATTATAACCCCATGAAAATTTGGAGGCATCATTATCGATTAACGGTTTTGTGTATGTTGAAGAATTGAATCGTGACGCGTCGAGAACACAATTCAATCCGATTTCTTTCATATACATTCCGATTTGATCGAAATATAATTCACCACTATAAAAAGATCGAGTGAGATAACCATTTTGTTGAAGCAGTTTAACAAGTGAAAAATGTTTAGGGTAATGGTGTTGACCGGGAAAACTTTGTTCCAGATTGATAAGTCCGCGGGCATTTGTTCCGGAAGGAGCTGAAGCAAAAATATTCGGGAGGGCACCATAAGAATGTTCAGCGTTACTGAGAAAATGATTCCAATACAGACTCTGCTTCGCGAGCGAATCGATGAAAGGAGTGAAGTGACCCAGAAAGGTATTGTCGCCGGAGAATGAGCCTGCAAGCCCTTCTACCACAAGCAAAACAATGTTAGGTTTTTTATCACTGTGTTTGAAAAACTTCCCAAGTACATTCGGATAAGGTTCGTCGTGTAAAAGAGGATAAGTTTGTTTGATGAAATGAAAGTCAGGATTTAATTTGTGAAAATTATTGATTTGTTGATCCAATTCTTCCTGCGATATATTATTTTCACTATTATTTTCATTTGCATTTTTCACGACCGATTCCAGAAAAAAGAAGACCTTATTATTTCCGAAATAATATCCGGTATAATTGTCGAAATAATTCACAGATTTTGAATAATGAGTTCTGTTGTTAAATAGTATAATAAAGATTGCGAGGTAAGCCACACATAAAATGTTTTGAATTCGCGAGGAAAATTGGATGTGCGGAATTTTCTTTATGAGTATCCATGCTGCCGGCACAAGTATGATGATATACATGAGCCATAAACCAAGTCTTCCCCAAGACAATTCGGCTGATGAAACTTTATACATCTCAGAAAGAGAAAAATCGAATAATACATTAGTAAGTAATTTTCCGGTTGAGAGAAAAAAGTGAGTAAGTCCGATGTGGATAAAAAACAAGAGTAGAATCAAAACAATATAGACCCATGAAGCAAATTTTTGACTGATATAATTCAGAAACATCAAAGGAATCAGAAAAAAAGAAATGCTAAGAGTAAAGAATAAATCAAAATTAATTGCCAGTGTCACACTTTTGAAGGAGGGAAGCTCGTGAGCTGAGAAATAAAGGTATAAGAATTCGTAGCTTCTTAAAAACAGAAGTGCGATGGCGAAGGCCAGAAAAAATACGAGATGACGGATAAGGTTTTGACGAAGCAAGTTCATAAATTTAAGTTCGAACAAGAGAAATTGTTTGGTAAACTTAAGAAATCCCATTCGTTATTTGAATTTTTACTATCTTTGTTCTCACAATATGTAGTATGACCGACAATAAAGACTTACTAGATAGAATTATTTCCGGGATTGAAAATGTCTTAGCAGGGGGTCAATTCCAAGATAATGAAGGTCCGATTGTTGAATTAAAAGACCTATCTACAGGGAATGAGTGGACATCACTGAAGGAGACTGTTTGTGCTTATCTGAACACGAATGGGGGATATATTATATGTGGTATTCGTGAGCGGAGCAACACCTATACTTTTCCTGGATTTGACAGAAACAATGAGGGTAAACTGATAGAACTTCAGACAAATTTTTTCAGGAATGATAATGAGGTCCTTATTAACCTCAGAGATCACATACTGTTTGACTATAGGAATATTCTTGGTAAAACCATCGCGATCATTACTGTTCTCCCTTTGAGTAATGACTTGAAATATGTAAAATTCAATGACATCTATTACGAGAGAATTTTAACCCGCGACAAAGAAATATCGAAGATTAAACTTATTGAACACAGGGAGTATAAGACAGAATTGGAATATTCGAAGGAAATAAGTGTTGTTAGTAACGCCCGGTTAGAAGATCTAGATATTGAAAAGATTAACCAATTCATAATAAAGATTAACACGACGGGAAAAAAGGAAACGGTAAAGAAAGATTTGATTGACGCTTCAGACTTTTTAATTCGAAGGTTCTGTCTAAATAGTGAAAATAAGATAACAGTTCTTGG
This sequence comes from Bacteroidota bacterium, assembly GCA_023251595.1. Classification (GTDB taxonomy): domain Bacteria; phylum Bacteroidota; class Bacteroidia; order AKYH767-A; family JABDAW01; genus JAHEYM01. Next base: position 2,603 of record JAHEYM010000025.1, on the reverse strand, counting down.
TTTACTATTATTCGGGAAAGAACCTTTTCGATACCTTGAATATCGATCTGAAGTTGACTGCTACTTTGAGACCGGAAATGATATTGGAAGGGACAAAAAATATTTCCAAAATGATGTGCTTAATTTAATGGATGATGCATTTATGTTTGTTTGGGGTCATATAAAGGTTGGTAGAAGTTATATTGGTGGTGGAAGAAGTGAGCCGGAATTTCCGGAGAACCTAATTCGTGAAATCGTGAATAATGCCCTCGCTCATCGTGACTATACGATCAATAAATTTATAACAATAAAAATAAATCCGGGTAAGAGTTTAGAAATTAAAAATCCAGGTACATTTAAA
>JAHEYM010000025.1:0-2214 GCA_023251595.1 Bacteroidota bacterium | reverse complement strand
GAGTAATTCCCGGTGTTCCTGAAACAAAAAACCCAAAACTTGCTAATGTTCTGAAGGCTTTTGAAAAGATAGAAAGTCAGGGAATTGGTATGGCAACGCTAGTCAGCGTTTGTCTTGAAAATCAAATAGATGTTCCATATTTTGATTTATCAACCCCTGATTCCATCGGTCTTGTGATTCCTTCCGGCAAACTGATTGATGAAGAAACTCAACTTTGGCTCAATTCTTTTTCCAGACATATTAACGAAAAGTTGACAGGAAAAACAAAACCTCAACATCAATTAGTTTTGGCCTATTTACTCAAATCAGAAAGACTTAATCAAAAAAGATTTTACACAATCCTTCTGAGTCCAAGTAACAATCATTCTGAAGTGTTAGATGATTTAAGGCAATCCGGTTTAATTGCTGAACATCTCACTGCAAGTACAGAACAAACACCAGTATATATATTAAACAGAGAACTGACACTAACTGATTTTACTAAACAGATTGAAAAACAAACCGGTCAGGTATTAAAAGACTTGGATGATATTCATAAAAGAGTTCTGAATGTCATTTACCGATATAATCAATATAACAAACAATCTATTAAACCGAACATTATCACTCCGGAATTATATGCTCAACTAAATGGGAAAGAAATTTTGCCAACTGTTTATGAAAGCTTAGGTCGTAGAGTACGAAAAATTTGTGCCGATCTTTTAAAGGCGGATTTACTTATTAAACGGGAAGACAAATCTTATGAAATAAAGAAGAATAATGTCTTTTCATTATCGAATTAAAGTAATCACCCCCTTCGTGTCGATGATAGTTCCATCTGTGCCCGTGGCGTGGATGATATAGAAATAACTTCCGGGAGAGACTTCGGTTCCGCTCGAAGTACGTCCGTTCCATTCGGGTCTGATTTGATCTTGTTCATAAATCTTTTCACCCCAACGTGTAAATATTGCAAAATGCAAATCACTAAGATGACGTGAATCTATTCTCAATACATCATTATATCCATCGTCATTTGGAGTGAAAACATTCGGCACAATAATTCTGGATTTCGGATCAATTACAATCATTTTTCTTGCAGTATCGGTGCAACCAAAAATATCCGTAACGATTAATGTAATTGTAAATGTTCCTGAATTATCGTACGTATGTGTTCCGGGATTTTGGAAATTATATCCGAGACTATCCCCGAAATCCCACTGCCATCCTGTCGCATTCACACTTAGATCAGTGAACGTTACATCGAGCGGATCGAAACCCGTTTGTGGCGTAAATGAAAAGTCAGCATTGAGTCCGTTGCCAATCATATTCACCACCACAGAATCGCCAAGACTGGTGCAAATTCCATTCGATATAGTTGCAGAATAGACTGTATCGGTTGTTGGAACGACGGTAATTGTGGAAGTTGTTTCACCCGTACTCCATAAAATATTTCCGGTTCCGGTTGCTGTTAAAATTAATGGTTGACCTTTACACGCATCTATCACACCATTAGGAAATAACACAAGTGATGGAGAAGGCAAATTAGTTATTGTGACATTGGCTGATGTTGATGAACATCCAAATGCATTTGTTACAACGACAGAATAATTTCCTGTAAGTAATGCCCAGATACTTGATGTGATTGCACCGTTCGACCATAAATAAGTAGCGCCCGGACTTGCAAATAATTGAACGCTATCGCCCAGACAAAAAACTGTAGAACCTCCTGAGATAATGATTGGAGGAGGAACAGGATTGACAGTAACGACAACAGGAGTAGATGCAGAAGAGGAAGAACAACCCGAAGCATTTGTAACCGTAACTATATATGTACCGGATTGGGTGACTGTTATATTTTGCGTTGTATCACCATTCGACCAGAGATAGTGATTTCCACCTGCAGCAGATAAAATTACAGAATCGCCACCGCAGAATGTCGTCGGACCCGATGCATTTACAACAGAGCTTGGGAAATTATCTACAGTAACGGTAACAGCGAAAGGCAAACTGGCACAGAGATTCAGATCTGAAACAGTAACTGTATATGTAGTTGTAACCAACGGCGTAACTGTAATACTTGCAACCGAATCGCCGGTACTCCATTGATAAAATGTTCCTCCGGTTGCAGTGAGTGTAGTTGAATTTCCAACACCGCATATCAGTGTATTTCCAGATACTGTTGGTACGGGAAGTGGGATCACATTTATATGGATACTATCGAGCAAACTTTGACAA
>JAHEYM010000332.1 GCA_023251595.1 Bacteroidota bacterium | reverse complement strand
AAAGAAGCATTCCACCTTTTTTCAATGAAGCGCTGAAATTTTTAAACACGGTTACATCTTCTTCAATATGTTCCATTACATCGACGCAAAGAACGAGATCGAATTCATTGGGTTTTTGAAATTTAGTCAGATCACCAACTTCGAATTTTATATTTTTAGCATCAATTGCCTGAAAAAAACGGTTACAATCTGCAACTTGTTCATCTTTCACATCTACTGATCTAATTTTCCAATTTTTATTCAACCGGTGCAAAAACCAAGAATATTGACCGAAACCTGCGCCGGCGTCGAAAATTTTAGCTTCAGATGGAGCTGTTTTCGCCCATTTCCGAAGCTCCAGATGTATATGCCAGGATCGCAGCAGCAACAAATCGAGCAGGCGGTAAAACAACTTACGTAAAGCGGGAGTTCGGTTGAAAACGTTACCCAGACTGCGTTTTATCGGATCGTATTGCATTTTCTATTTATTATCCCCCGCTGGTGGGGTCTGTCCTTGAGCGGAGTCGAAGGGGGGGAGGACAGAATCGTGTAAATCTTTGAATATTTTCTCCATCTTTTCCACATATTCGAGCGTGTCGTCAAGAAAAAACTTGAGTTCCGGAATTCGCCTGATTTGGTTACGAATGCTGTTTCCAAGGTCGCGGCGAATCTCCTTTGCATGATGATTCACCTCATCGACCTTCGCTTGGGGGTTGGGATTTCCGTATATGCTAAGATAAATCTTCGCCTCACCGAGGTCAGGGGTAACCTTCAGCGAAGTGATGGTTACAAAGGCATTTCCGTAGTAATTACGCCCATCGCGGAGGAAGATTTCGGTCAATTCCTTCTGAATAAGCTTGGCAAATTTGTTCTGTCTCGTGCTGTCCATGGTGGTGCAAAGGTAAAATTTGGCGGGTGCAGGGCAAAATGTATCTCAAAACGCAGCAACAACTCTTATATTTGTGCGTTTCCCGTCCCATGAAAGACTACTTCCGCCTTCTCAGATACTTACTGCCATATTGGCGTTTGGCGACGTTGAATGTCTTTTTCAACATATTATCTGTTCTCTTTTCTCTTGTATCATTTTCTATGGTGATGCCATTTCTCAATCTTCTCACGAAGGAAAATGATGCAGAATACTATCAAAATATAATAAATGGACCGCCGGGAATTAATTTTTCGATCAAATCCATGCTGGACTATCTCAATTATTATTTTTCTAAAATGATTTTAGATGATGGAAAACAGACCGCATTAATGGTGGTATGTCTTGCTGTGGTGGTACTTTTTTTTCTGAGAAATTTTACAAGGTATCTTGCTATTTATTATGTTTCTCCGGTGTTAAATGCAGGGATTCGTGATATGCGAATGGCGTTGTATCAAAAAATTCTGGTTCTTCCGATTTCGTTTTTTTCTGAAGAAAGAAAAGGAGACATTATTTCAAAAATGACTGCCGATGTTCAGGAAATGAAATATACAATGTTGGTTTCAATCGAAGCCATTTTCAAAGAACCGCTAACCATTCTTATATATTTCGTAGCATTAATAACGATAAGTCCGCAGTTGACTTTATTTGTCGTAATCATGCTTCCTCTCGCCGGACTAGTGATTGGCAGAATCGGTAAGTCGCTGCGAAAAACATCGGATAAAGTACAAAACCGATTAGGACTTTTATTCTCTATAATTGAAGAAACTTTGTCGGGCCTCAGAATCATAAAGGCATTTTCCGCAGAAATATTTTCGACCAATAAATTTAAAAAACTAAATCAGGAATATTTTAAACTTTCTACAAAAGTTGAACGCCGACGTGATCTTTCAGCACCGCTTGGTGAATTTATGGCGGCAGTAGTGATGGCTACTGTGATGTGGTTTGGGGGAAATTTGGTTTTAAAACCCGATCATCTTTTATCGGGGAGTGCATTCGTCTTTTTTATCATTGTTTTTTCACAGATTATTCCACCGGCAAAAGCCATAGCAACTGCATATTTCAATATTCAGAAGGGTGCAGCTTCAGCATCGAGGATGATGGAAATTTTAGATGCCGATAATGTGGTGAATGAAAGTCCGAATCCGATTTCCAAAACAGAATTTAAGGAATATATTGAATATCGGAATGTTTCTTTTGCCTATGGAAAAGAACCGGTGTTGAAAAACATTAATATTAAGATAGAGAAAGGAAAAACAGTAGCATTTATCGGTCAATCGGGTGCAGGGAAATCGACTTTGGCAGATTTGCTTCCGCGTTTTTACGATACGAGTTCGGGTGAAGTGTTGGTGGATGGAATTTCTGTCAGGGATATGAAATTATCGGATCTCAGGAAGATGATGGGAATTGTGACGCAGGAATCTATTTTATTTAATGAAACCGTTTTCAACAATATAGCTTTTGGTACTGAAAATGCAAAAGAAGAAGATGTAATTGCTGCTGCAAAAGTTGCAAATGCACATGAATTTATTATGCAGATGGAGAATGGTTATCAAACAGAAATCGGTGATCGTGGTTTAAAACTCTCCGGCGGACAAAGACAAAGATTAAGTATTGCAAGAGCTGTATTTAAAAATCCACCGATCTTAATTCTTGATGAAGCAACATCAGCCTTGGATACAGAATCGGAGCGTTTGGTTCAGGATGCTTTATTGAAATTGATGCAAAACAGAACATCAATCGTGATTGCACATCGTTTTTCAACCATTCAGCATGCCGATGAAATTGTGGTGATGGATAAGGGTGAAATTGCCGAACGAGGAACCCACAGCGAATTAATTCTCAATAACGGAATATATAAAAAATTGTACGAATTGCAATTATTTTTGTGACCCCTCATCCCCGCTCCCACCTTGCCAGCACTGCGTTTCGGCAGGCAGGCGGGAAAAGGGGGTTCAAATCTCTCTCCGCAGGGAGAGGGACAGAGGGTGAGGGTTTTAGCTGCTTAGATAAGGGATGACAATTCAATAAAGGATTAGTTTACACTTTTGTAAACATTTTTGTACCTTTGACGTTCAAACAATGATTGTAGAATTCAAAACAGACTATCTTGCCTACTTATATCAGACTCCACTCTCAGAAATAAGGGGGAAATCTGAATTTGGACGAGAAATTATCACTCAATATAAAAAGAAAATTGAGATCTTGATTGGGATTACCAACCTTTCTCAGTTAAAACAGTTCAGAGGGTTAAACTTTGAATATTTGAAAGGAAATAGAAAAGGAGAATGTTCAATCAGATTAAATGATCAGTATCGTCTGATCTTTGAGATGAAGGAGGAAGGTAAAATTGAAATCATTCTTGTAAATGAAATATCTAAGCACTATGAATAAGATAAGGAAAAATGCAAATGATGTGATACCAGGTGATATTTTTCACCCCGGCGAACATCTGAAAGATGAACTGGATGCGAGGAAAATGACGCAGCAAGAACTAGCAGATCGTATGAGAGTCAGCAAATCAGAACTAAGTTCTTTAATTCATGGGCGGAGAAATATTACTCCGTTGACTGCGGTATTACTAGAGAAAGTACTTAAGATTGATGCAGAGTTCTGGATGAATCTTCAAATGAAATACGAACTCGACTTAGTCAGAAAAAGAACACAGAAATCCATCCGTTCAGCAAAAATTCCTTCAAGTCGGAAACACAGGTTGGTGGCGGGTCTTTCTACGCAATAATTATTATTCGATAGTAATCTAACGTAAATGAAAAGTTTATTCATAGCCCTCGAGGGCATTGATGGCAGCGGAAAAAGCACGCAGGTAAAACTGTTGGCGGAAAATTTAAAAAATGCCGGACATAAAGTATACTCCACTTTTGAACCCAGTGATGGTCCGATTGGTTCTTTGATCAGAAATATTTTCAATCATCGGATTGAAGCCGATCACAGAACGATTGCCGCACTGTTGGCTGCCGACAGATTGGATCATCTGTTGAATAAAACAAATGGCATCCTCAAAAAACTGGAAGAAGGATTCACTGTAATTACAGACAGATATTATTTTTCTTCATACGCCTATCACGGGGCGCACATGTCGATGGACTGGGTAATCAACGCAAATTCTTTAAGTGCAGATCTTTTGCGTCCCGACGTAAATATATACATAGACATTTCTCCCGAAATCAGCATGCAACGTCTAAACAAAGGGCGCGATTCGATAGAACTTTATGAAACCATCGAAAACCTGACCAAGGTGAGAGATAAATTCAAAGAGAGTTTCGAGCTTCTGAAATCAAAAGAGAATATCTATATAGTTGATGGAAATCGTGCGGCAGAAATTATTGCGGGGGATATTTGGGCGGAGATTTCAACCTCCCTTCTGCTTTCTCCTCCCCATTTGGGGAGGTTGGGTGGGGTAGAGAAGGGTCAGGGATGAGAGACGAAATCTTTTATCAAGCCCAAAATCATTTTCGAAAATACGAGCGCCTTTTGGTTCGCGAAATCGAACTTTATCTTTTTGATAATTTTGGTAAATACAAAACTTTTACGTTTGTCGTAACTAACTTCCTGCGTTACTTTGATTACGAAATCTGCTGGTGCATTACAATTCAGAGTGGCAACTGTTATAAATATCCGAACTGCGGAAATGGTACAGCTTTGGTCTGTGGAGATGGATCGAGGTAATACTATTAATCTTGTAAATTAAACGTCGTTTTGATCGCATTGTAATTAGTCCAATCGAAATCCGGATTGGATATTCTTAGAGAAGAAGCAATTGATACAACTTTGAAGGTTCTAGCTCCTGGATTCGCTGTTTGCAAACCATCACTATCGTATTTTTTTATCTCGACTAAACCCAAGGCATATACGAAATTTGTTGTAGTAAAATAAGTTGTATTGGGTTCAATCAATGGAAGATTTAACCACACTCCTGTTTGCGTTGGACTCTCCATGAATACCTGAACCGTGCCTGAATTGACAATTGCTGCCGTAATATTTGTTGCCGCTAAATCGGCATAATACATCGGACTATTTAAAGCCCAATTGGCCGAG
>JAHEYM010000331.1 GCA_023251595.1 Bacteroidota bacterium | reverse complement strand
GATCAGCGCGGAAACAAGGCAGAATATAATCGAATTTCCCGAGATTCTCAATCGAATCAACTGCTCTGAATTTGTGGAAACTCTGCACCGGCTTGCTTCCATACTTCAAAACAATTCCCTCTTTCAAGAGGGTGGGCAATTTTTCCGAGCGGGTGTAAATCACTACATCGTGTCCGGCTTCACCCAGAAAAGCTGCGTAAACTTGTCCGACAACACCGGCACCGAGGACTAAGAAACGTTTTTTGATCATATTGTTTTGTAGAGACGTTGCACGCAACATCTCCAAAGGTAAGAAAAACTTACCTTTGCAAAAATTCACAAATACAAATGAAAAAAAACAGCCTAATTCTGACACTCTTCTCACTTTTCACTCTTCACTTTTCACTTTTCACTGACGCCCAGGTTATCACTTTCGATTCAACCAGCGAGTGGTCTGTACTCAAAAGACACATTAGCACACTTGCAAGCGATAAGCTGGAAGGTCGTGAAACAGGTACCAAAGGTGAACAGGGAGCTGCCAATTATATTATTTCACAATTCAAAAATATAGGATTAAAACCTCTCGGCACAAAAAAATATATTCAACCATTTTCCTATAATGAAGGTGCAATATATTCTAAAAATTCTGAAGTTAAAACGGATGGAAAATCCTGGCAATCATCGACCGATTGGTTCGCAATTCCTTACTCCGGAAATGGAATTGTGACCGGCGCATTTGTTAAAGTGGGTGCAGGCATAATAGCACCGACATTAAATTATAATGACTATAAAGGGAAATCAGATCTTGCAGGAAAAATATTTATTATAGAATGGGCATTACCCGGTGGATTAGAGTCTGCGAAATTTGCAAATTTCATGGACACAAAAGTTCGTATCGACAGCGCGATTGCAAAAGGTGCTTCCGCAATTATTTTTGTAAATCACGATAAAACTGCGGAGGATGCAAAAGAAGATTTTTCAAATAAATATAAAGCGCTTTCCATTCCCATCGTTTATGCAAAACCTTCTCTGATAGCGGCTCTCGACTCAATTAAAAATCCGGAAATTATGGTGAGTGTGGAATTAATTCACCAAAAACACGAAGGTCATAACGTCATAGGTTATATCGATAATCATGCGGCAAATACCGTTGTCATCGGCGGTCACTATGATCATCTCGGTTGGGGCGGCGGTGGTTCATTGTATCGCGGAGTACCTGCTATACATAACGGTGCCGATGACAATGCCAGTGGTACAGCAGCTGTCATCGAAATTGCACGATATCTTCAACATTCAACCCTTAAAAATAATAATTATTTATTTATCGCTTTTTCGGGTGAAGAAAAGGGATTGTTAGGCTCGAATTCTTTTGTGAAAAATCCGACGGTTCCTTTGGCGAATATTACTTATATGATAAATATGGATATGGTCGGGAGACTTAAATCGCCTGAGAAAACACTTGCCATATATGGGGTAGGAACTTCACCCGTATGGCACCCCGTTGTCGATAAAATAAATATTGACAGTGTTAAAATTAAAACGCTGGAATCCGGTGTGGGACCATCTGATCAGACTTCTTTTTATCTGAAAGATATTCCTGTTCTTCATTTTTTCAGCGGTTCACATTCCGATTATCATAAGCCATCGGATGACGAAGACAAAATTAATTATGCGGGTGAAATTTCAATCATCAAAATCATTCTTACCGTAATTGAGCAAATGGATGATAAACCAAAATTAACTTTCACCAAAACAAAAGAAGACAGTACAGGCAGCGCATCAAGATATAAATTAACAATGGGCGTAATTCCCGACTATACATTCGAAGGCGATGGCATGAGAATCGATGGTGTCAGCGACGGAAAACCAGCATCCAAAGCAGGTTTGAAGACAGGTGATGTTGTTACACAAATGGGCGATTTCAAAGTGAACGACATGATGAGCTATATGAAATCGCTCGGAAATTTTAAGAAAGGAGATACCATAACAGTGAAGTTTAAACGTGACAAAGAAATGATGGAAACGAAAGTCACTTTTCAATAAAATGGGAAAACAATTTTCTATATCGGTTGTCGGCAGTGGTAGTTGGGCGACTGCTATCGTAAAAATTCTCGGTAATAATTGCGATAAAGTTACGTGGTGGATCAGAAATCAGAAGACTGTTCAATATATAAAAAAATATGGAAATAATCCTAATTATCTGAGTGATATCCGTTTCGATCCGAAAAAAATTAATCCGGTTTCAGAGATAGAATTAGCAATTAATTCTTCTGACATTATTATACTTGCAGTTCCTTCCGCATTTCTTACATCTGTATTAAATAAGCTGACACCAAAACATTTTAAAGGGAAAATTATTTTTTCGGCAATTAAAGGAATTGTCCCCGAAAAAAATCTGATTGTTGGTGATTTTCTAAATAAAATATATAAAATTCCCGTCGAATCGATCGGAGTAATTACCGGTCCTTGTCATGCCGAAGAAGTAGCGCTAGAGAAACTCAGTTATCTGACAATTGCCTGTACAAATACTGCAACAGCGGAGAAACTTGCAGAAATGATGCGATGCCGTTATATGAAAGTGATGGTGTCGGACGATATTTACGGAACTGAATATGCAGCAGTGATAAAAAATATTCTCGCTATCTGTAGTGGCATTGGGCATGGACTTGGTTATGGCGACAATTTTCAGGCGGTACTAATTTCAAACGGAATTGCAGAAATAAAAAGATTTGTAGATCGGGTTCACCCCATCACCCGCGAAATTACAGATTCGGCATATCTCGGCGATTTACTTGTCACAGCATACTCACAGTTTTCGAGAAACCGCACTTTCGGAAATATGGTGGGTAAAGGCTACGGTGTCAAAGCCGCACAATTGGAAATGAATATGATCGCCGAAGGGTACTACGCCTCAAAGTGTGTAAAACAGATAAACCGAAAGCATAAAGTTCAGATGCCGATCTGCGATACCGTATATCGAATTCTCTATGAAAAAGCTGTCCCGAAAGCAGAGATGAAAAAACTTTCAGAGAAACTGAATTAAACTTCTTATTTTTGCCGATCTTCATCAAAGGGTTCAACGCGTTGAGAATGAAAAGAATATACTTGAGTATTGTGTTTCTTTTTCTGATAGTCGGAACTGCCGAGGCGCAAATGTTCGATATAGGCTTGAAAGGTGCATTTAATACTACCTGGCTTTTCAACCAGAAATATGGCGGTGATCAGCCATTCGACTACGATTTTACTTTCGGAACGAGCGTGGGTGCCGGTGGTACATTTTGTTTCGGTGGTAAAAGCTATTACAGTCACCCTACATTGTCTTACGGTTTTGAAGTTCGTTATTCTACTATAAATCAGGGGTATATGGCACTGTACGATACTATGCCCATACCTTATATTTCTAAAGTTCATTTGAATTTTATTGAAATACCGCTTATCATAAAAGGTCGTACTCCTTCGGGACTTTACGGAGAAATCGGACCACAATTTAGTTCGCTGATTAGTGCCACTGCAGATTCATCGAATTCAAATCCATCTAGTCAGGCGCATACGAATGTGAGGGGTGAATATTCGACCGGAAATATTTCGCTTTTGCTCGGTATTGGTTTCGAAGCCGATTTATCTAGTACAATGATCATCATGTTCGGATTAAGAACGACCATCGGATTTACAGATATGACTTATCCTGAGCACGGAAACGGAGATTACAATCCCACCAACTCTTTTACAGCCGGATTTCACATAGGAATATCTTACAAAATGGATTTCTTCCACGATAATCATTGACTCCCACACACATCGCACCGACCCTCATCCCCGACCCTTCTCCCACGGGAGAAGGGAGTTCTAACGCTCAATCCAATTTCCGTCTTCTTTAATCAGGTCGATCAGGGCATTCACAGCAAGTTCTGAGTCGATGCTTTTACGAACTATGTTTCGTCCGCGATACAAAGTAATTTTTCCGGGACCTGTTCCGACATAACCGTAATCCGCATCCGCCATCTCTCCCGGACCATTCACGATGCAGCCCATAATTCCGATTTTAATTCCTTTAAGATGATCTGTTTCGCTACGTATTCTGGCTGTCGTAATCTGCAGATCGAATAGAGTTCTCCCACAGGATGGACAAGAAATATATTCAGTTTTTGATATGCGTTTTCGAACTGCCTGAAGAATTCCAAAAGAAAGATCGTTGAGTTTTCTGATGGTGATTTCAGGAGAGACTGTATTCAACCAAATGCCAGATCCAAAACCATCAATGAAAAGAGAACCTGCATCAGTGGCGGCATACATGGTGAAGGTTTCGGCAGTAATATTTGTCCCCCAATTTGTGCCGAACCGTAAAATAACAGGTGCTGTGATCCCGGCTTTGTTCAGCTTTCCGAAAATATTGCGAAGTTCGTGAATTCCATGAGCCTCTTTCGCTGAGGCAACAATGATGAGTGATTCGTCTTCTTTCATCAATTCAATGACTTCCGGCGTCAGCGATTCCTGATAAATATTTACGAAATGAGGTATTTCAAGATTTTTTTCTTGGGTGAAGTTTTGGTATTCGTCCAAAGAGAGAAGTGGCAATATCTGCACAGATTCCCGATTCCCGCCTTGGGTTTTTTTAGTGTGAAATTCTTTCTCCCAGACACTGAAATCGCATATTACACGAAGCGTTCCGGGAAGGTTAAAATCAATGTTATTTGAACCTATATATATATAGTCACAAGCCAGATCACCGATATTCCACTTATCGGTTTGAGCGTCATATTTGTAACCGCACTGAAACAGGTGAGCGGGAGAGAGCACGCCCGTAGAGCTGTAATCTGCGATGACGCGTGGCACTTCGGTTCCGCCGAAATTGAGCACCTTCTTCCCCTCCTTATTTGGGGAGGGGCTAGGGGTGGGGTGGGAGGGGTTAGGGGAGGGGCAGCGATCCACTAATATTTTTGCAACCGGGGCTTCGGCTTCGGGTGGTTCTGTCAGTGAGACCCGA
>JAHEYM010000330.1 GCA_023251595.1 Bacteroidota bacterium | reverse complement strand
ACAATATTTTCTCACATAGAAAATTATTTACCTTTGCGGCTTTGCGGCTTTGCGGGCAGCTCTTTTCCTCAATTGCTTTATATATAATATTATTTTCGGCCTTCGGTTGTCACAACAAAGACTTCACCCCGAAAAAGAGAGGATATTTCAGAATCGATCTCCCTCAAAAAGCATATCAGAAATATGATTCTGACTGTCCCTTTACATTCGAGTATCCGGTATATGCAAAAATGGAGAATGAAACCGGTCCACACACCGAACCATGTTGGGTGAATATGCAATTCCCGACATTTAATGGAACACTTCATTTAAGTTATAAACCGATCAAAGGAAATCTTGAACAATTCACCGAGGATGTCAGGGTTTTAGTGAATAAACATATAGTAAAATCATCCGGCATTCCTGAAACACCATTTTCATTTCCCGGGAAAGTTTATGGGGTGAAATACGATATAGAAGGAAATGCGGCTTCAGCCGTTCAATTTTATATAACAGATAGTGTAAAACATTTTATGCGTGGTGCTTTTTATATGAATGTTGCCCCGCAAATAGATTCACTGGCACCGGTCATCCAATTTCTCGAAAAAGATATCGATCACATGATCGAAACGTTTCAGTGGAAATGACACTCCTTGTCACCTCGTGACAAGGAGTGTCATCTCGAACGAAGTGAGTGATCTGTTCAGAACTAGCAAAATACAATAATATTTCTTTTTTATTTTCATTTTAGTAATAAATCTATTACCTTTGTCATGAAATACAATGAACTAATCAGACTCCTGAAAGACGATGGATGGTTTGAACTTAGACAATCCGGAAGTCACTTGGTTATGAGACATTCATCAAAATCTAACCAAATTGTGGTTCCGAGCCATGGAAGCAAAGAAATTGGTAGAGGTCTACAAAAGAAAATTCTCAAACAAGCAGGAATTAAACAATAACACTATGAAAAAAATCAGAATAACAGTTGAAAAAACCAATACCGGATATTCAGCCGGGGCAGAAAAATTACCCGTATATACAGCAGGTGATTCACTGAAAGAGATCAGAATCAATATGGTAGATGCTATAAATCTGCATTTTGACGATCCCGACAGAACAGTAAAGGCATCTGATTTGGATCTTGTTCTGGATCTAAATTCGTACTTTAATCACTATCGTGTCATTAATGCGAAAGCCCTCTCCGAACGCTTAGGAATGAATCAGAGTTTACTTGCGCAATATATCAAAGGAATTAAAAGACCTTCACCAAAACAAACCCTGCGTATCATGAAAGGCATTAACCAACTAGGGAAAGAACTGACTGAACTCAGATTTTTAATTTAATAATTTAATATAAAACTTACGGAAAACTTCAAGCAATATAAAAATAATTAAATATATCTCTCCCCTTTACTCAGCTTAACGTCGTTCACGAACTGCCTGATCTGTTGTTCATCGGAGCGTTTGCAAACGAGCAAAATATTGTCTGATTCAACGACGATATAATCTTCGAGTCCCTGCAAAACCACTAATTTGTTTTTCGGCATATTGACGATGGAATTTTTTACTCCATATAACATCACATTATTTCCAACCACTGCATTTCCGGCTTTATCAAGGTGACTGTGCTGATATTGAGAACCCCAGGTACCGAGATCAGACCAGCCAATATCTGCTGCAACGACAAAAACATTTTTTGCTTTTTCCATCAAAGCGTAATCGATTGAAATATTCGGACACATCGCGTAAGCCTGATGAATAAAATCATTTTCTTTATCAGTATTATATAATCCAATACCTTCCGCAAAAATTCTGTCCACATCAGGGAGATATTCTTTAAATGCTTTTAGAATCGTTTGCATATTCCACACAAAAATCCCTGCATTCCAAAGAAATTCTCCGCTTTGTAAAAAGAATTTTGCCATCTCCAGATTGGGTTTTTCGGTGAATGTTTTCACTTTGCAAACCTGATTATTATTTCCCTCCGATTCGATGAACTGAATATATCCGTAACCTGTTTCCGGTCGATCGGGTTTGATGCCGAATGTGACGAGTGAATTATTTTTCTCCGTGAAGGTGAAGGCAGTTTCGAGTGTTTTTACAAAATCATCCTCTTTGGTAATCACGTGATCTGAAGGCGTAACCACCATATTCGCATCCGAATCAATTCCGGCTATTTTGTAAGCAGCATAAGCAATACAAGGTGCCGTATTTTTTCTTGATGGTTCTGCAAGAATATGTTTATGATCGAGATTCGGGAGTTGTTTTATGACAAGTTCCGTGTACGATTCATTTGTAACTATATATATATTTTCCGGGGGACAAACTTTAATACAACGATCATAAGTCGATTGAAGTAACGATTTTCCTGTCCCGAGAATATCAATAAATTGTTTCGGATGCGAAGTCTTACTCACCGGCCAGAAACGGCTGCCGATGCCACCTGCCATAATAATCGTGTACCTTTTTTTCACGGTTTATTTTGTCAACCGCTGCAAAGCAGATCTGAGGTGTGTAAATAATTGAGGAATTTCTTCCAATTGACAAGTACCGACCGAAATTCTGTACCAGGCCGATTCATCGGGCGAACCGAACGCGTAGAAAGGCACAATTCCGAGATGTCCCTCATTCAGCAGGTAAGCCGTAACATCAGGTGTATTGCGGAGAATTTCACCCGAATCAGTTTTCATTCCCTGCAAACCGAATTTCACCGTTAAATAAATAGCTGCCTGGGGTGAAATGGCTTCCACATTAAATCCTTCTTTTTTCAACTCAGCGAAGCCGGCATATAATGCATTTAATCTGTCAGATATTTTTTTGCGAAATTCGGTTGTGAAAGCATTATAACTTTCTTCGTCTTTTAAAAATGCCGCAGTTGCTACTTGTTCGGCTTTAGGTGCCCAGGTTCCTACATGCGATAGAAATGCCTTCATTCTTTCCATTACGTAAGGTGGTCCAAACGACCATCCAACGCGGATTCCGGTAGCAGCTAACGATTTAGAAATCCCGTCAATAAAAATAGTGTAATCTCTTAATTCGGGTCTCAACGAAACCGGATCGTAATGCTTTACTTCACCGAAAGTCAAACTGCTATATATCTGATCGTACAAAATATATAATGGTTTTCTGTGTCCTTTTCTTCTTCTGTTTTCTTCAACAACTAAATCACAAATATCGCCTAACCCTTCCTTACTGAAAACAGTTCCTGTCGGATTTAACGGAGAACATAATGCAATCATTGATGCATCATGAACATATTCTTTGATCTCATCTGCAACCGGCATAAAATTATTTTCCGGCTTGGTTTCAACTATATATGAATTGGTTTTGGTGAGGTGACAATAATGATTATTATTCCAGGAAGGAATTGGAAAAATGACCTTATCACCCGGATTGAGCATTGTTACATACGTGCCGAAAATTAACGGACGGGCTCCCGATGCAATTAATATATTATCGGGCGAATAATCTAAATTCTGCGTTCGCTTCAATAAAGCGGAAACCGCATTTCTTAATTCAGGAATTCCATTCGCCGGGGGATAATTTGTATTTCCCGATTTTAACGCTTCGATAATTCCATCTCTTAATTGAATAGGAATAGGAAAAATTGAGGGAGCAAAATCTCCGATCGTTAAATTGAAAATTTTCTCCCCTTTTTTAATCTTTTCGTTGATCTCGCCTGCAATTCTGATGATCTCCGAACCGATCAGATTTTCAGACATTTCTGAAACGAGCGGTACCTGTTCTTTTACCTCCGGCATAGCTATCATTTTTGTACTGTTTTTGCGGTCACAAAAGTACTAAGACGCATCCATTATTCAATTATTCTCAGAAGATATAATTACAACCTCCGCCACCGGACTTACCATGTAAACCTGCGTGGTTCTGGGTCGTGTACAACGGTATCTGGTACGCACGAGGGGACCCTTCTTCAGAATGAGGTTTTTATTCACCATAAAGAGTGTATTCTCAGGAATATCGGCGAGGTGAACGGTTTGATTATCAATACGTTCATCGTATTTTTTGAGAACTTTGGTAAGATGAATATCCGAGCAGGAAGAAGCCGCCGGATCGAGGATATAACGCTGTAATGCCTGCACCACATCGGCAGGAAAAACCGCCTCGTGCATGATCGGGTAAAGCAGCTTTTTGAACTCATGTTTCCATTCCGGACCATGAGGAGCATGGTTTCGGTGGTAAGCAATATGCGCTTTTAGGTGTGCAACTTCGTGCGTAAAAGTGACAAGAAACGCAAATTTATTGAGGTTATGATTGATTGAAATACGGTGTCCGCGACCATCTTGCGGAGGCATATAATCGCCCAGTTTTGAAGCCCGGTTTTTTGTAATGCGAACCTTTATCTGATGTTCCAGAATCCACTTCACCACCACATCGACAGCGGTGTCGGGAATGTATTTCGAAAGGACAGTTTGAAGCGAATGATCCACCTTGCAAAGATGAGGAATTTTTGCCACAAAGACTCAAAGGCACCAAGGATCACAAAGAGTTACTTGCCCTACAAAAAGTTGTTCGAATTCTTGAGAGCCGTCCACACACCCCTTTATCCCCTCTCCGAGAGGGGAATATCGTAAATTGCTATTTTTCTAAAACACAATGGTTTATTCTATAAACATAGATAAAAATACCCTCGCCACATAAAATAAAACAATTATTCTCCACCGTAAAATTGTCATAATTATTCCATATTTAAACACTATTTATAATACAATAAATTCGGCAGGAAAATGCTCTAATCATAATAAAATAAAACCTTTATTCCCCTCTCGAGAGGGGTCAGGGGTGTGTGTGCAGGCTGTAAAGAGTGCGAACATAAATTTCTTTTGGATTTCCAAAAAATCCGTATATTTGGGGTTTCATTCTTAACCCTCCCTTCGGCCAATGTCATTAAGTTAGTGCATAACTATGTGTAATTCAGTAACATAGGGATGAAGGTTTCATATAGTTTTGAATTTGCAAACACAAAACTTAAAAACCCTCATCCTATGTTGGACGCAAA